>NZ_SMAL01000004.1 GCF_004342165.1 Natranaerovirga pectinivora
TATTGTTGTTTTTTGGCATATCAATTCTCCTCAGGTTATTGTCGTAGTTTTATTATACACTTTTTTCTATACGACAACTATCCTAACACATAGGGATAACCTCTTCTTCAAATTCTGATTTCATAATTAATACACTCGTTATTTCATGTGGGCATCCTGTTTTAATATTATGAACTCGTCTATATAAATCAGTTGTTCTACCAATTTTTATAAATTTGTATTCTTTAAATCTACATACTATTAAATATAAATAAGATATTTTTTCATATTTCATTAGTTTTCTCCAATCTCTAGAACTACCTTAATATGAGTATGTCAGCTAACGTTCTGTTGTTCCCGACGTTCCTGAACTGGACCCACAGAGCTCTTCTCCGTAGGCGGTGCTTGCACCCAGTGAAGGAATGTGCGTTAGCGAACGGGAACAAGCTTGTTAGCAGACGTTACGAACGGAAAGTTCTTCAATATTCTTAAACACGTTATATGGTACTGTTTTCAACACATCCGTGTTGAATCCCTTTTTATTGATTTCAATTAATGAATTCTGTAATGATGTAAGTAATCTGCTCGTTCTACGTTGACTTACTTCAGTCATCAAATACTGAAGCATCATTTGTCCTTCTTCAGAAAATGAATCATGCAACAATGGGTTTATAATCAAATTTTCCGAGTACAACGGCAAGAACATATTAAGATAAACCTTTATTAATTCATCATTTCAGCTTGATAGTGAATCGAAATACTGTCCATAAGATGTTAACTCATCTTTAAATCCTGAGAACAATATGTATGAACAGGTTTCATCTGGAACTATTGTAATAAATAATCTTTTCAGCCTCTTCTTAATACCTATTAGTCCTTTAATACGTTTGCCATTTATGTCGAATGGTGGCGAGATAGACATGTAACCTGACACCCCAATCGGATAAGGTAATTTCATGGTGTATGTGAACAACTCACCAAAATTTCTATCCCTCAGACATTCACCAAAGCGTCTCCAATAGTACTCTGTTTCATCTGCTTTTAGTAGTGCGTTTCTATACTTATAAATAAAAATAGGATTCTTAAAATTCTCAGGGAAATCCTTACACATTAAGGCATGGAACCTTCTAACAGAAATATCTTTATAATGTTCAAAAGAAAATGTCTTATACGCAAAAAGGAATTTCTGTTCTTCCGTCATTTTTTCAAATGAATGCTGTTGTTTTTCTATCTTTTGAAACAACTCATCATCATGTTTACCACAAAAACACCTAAAAGCAGTGGCTTTTTTAATATTAACCTCTTCGAGCAAATAGAATGGTTCTTTTTCTCCTCTACCCATATCTAACATGGTTGGCTTCCCAGAAAAGTCTTGCATTAAGACACGATTCTTATGCGCAATCTTCTTCAGAATTCTATTCTTTTGAAGTGCATGAGCAAGAATAATGTCTTTTGGTTTAGCATTGCACCCTTCGTAAAGACATAATTTCAGTTGACTCTTTTTTGAGTATTTATTTACCATACTCAAATAATGCTCTACATTCTCACAGTTCTTATTCTTTCTATTTTTACAGCAATCTTTGTATTTCTTGCCACTTTTGCAGGGGCAAGGTTCGTTGCCAAATATATGAAATAGTTTAATCATAGAAAACCCCCAATTTACTAGTTCGGAATGTATGCTAACGTTCCCGCAGTTTCCGACGTTCCTTCCTTTTAACGCCTTAGCGGAATAAGTGGCGCAAGGCTTGCCTCGCAAGACTTGTGACATCGGAAGGAATGCAGGAAACTGGCGTGTTATATGATTTTGTCAATCTTGCTTATTCAAAACACTTTACTATTTTAAAGCATGTTCCATTTTTTCTATTTTTCGGGTTCCAATCAATAGAACCTTACCATCAATTGTTCTTATACGCATAATGGTGTTTCCTCCAAAATAATAAAATGTACCACTCGGTGTATTCTTTATCTTAAACCCAAATATACCTAATTGACTTGGACGTATAGTATCAATTTTTACTATCGAATTAAGCATTATTACTCTATTGGATTTATGAAATGGAAATAGCTTATACTCAATTCTATCATCGTAAACAGTGAGATTTAGCTTGAGAATAAAAAATATTATTAAAAAAACAAGGCACATAATAGTTCCTACAATAAAATCTTCATTTAAAAATATAGTTAATGTCAAGAAAACGACAAATAATATAAACAATATTATTATAAAATTGCTACATATTCGCTGAGTTTCTTCAAATTTGGGCATTTGCTACCTCCTTCACTAAATTTTAATTTATAAACTTGTTCATAAGTAAAGCTAATTAGATAATGTACATATAATACAAAAAGATTGACAATTTCATAGTCACGATAGAGCCATCGGTTACCCGATGCCCCTCGCACAGATCCTAGCGTGCGGATTTCCCGCACTGGGCTCCTCAGTTGTAAAATCTACTTCCATATTTCAGCAACTTATCTTTATTGTCGTTTGTTGATATCTTGATGCTATATAGGGTTTTAAGAGCTTATATCTTTTTATTACTTTCCCAAACGCTCCCCATATAAAACTTTTTCTTTGACTACGTCTATTTAACCACTTATATAGAGTTCCTATTACTATTCTATATACTTGGGTTATTTTTTTGCTATTTCCTATTGTTCCATAGTAATTATAGTAGCCACGTAGTTTTGTATTTAGTTCTTTAAACATTTTCATTAAACGACAATGTCTATTTTTCCTTATCCATTCTTTGAACTTTTGTATGGTCCTTTTGAATCCTTTTTTACTAGTCTTATGGGTGATTATATCTTTTCCTTTTCTTGACTTTTCCCATCTGAAAGTAAATATAATGCCAGCTTTGAGCCATTTTTCTATTAATGTTATTATTCTTTTGTCTCTAACTTTTTCTTCTAGCATTCTTTTTAACCATTGATGATTGACATTATCAAAGAATCCCTTGATATCAGCTTCTACTATATAGGTGTATTTTCCGAAGTTCAGTTCTTTTCCTAGATATTCTACTGCCTGTTTTGCGCCTCGGTTTTTTCGATATCCCATACTACTTTCTATAAACTCAGGTTCATATATGGCTTCTAGTATTTTCTTTGTTGCAATTTGTATAGTTTTATCTTTTACCGTTGGTATTCCTAATGGTCATTGTCCACCACCAGGCTTTTCTATATATGTTCTTTTTACTAAGCTTGTTCTATATCTATTGGTTTCCAACTCTTCTTCGATTTTTGTTACTTCTTCTATCAAATTTTCACCGAATTCTTTTGCACTCTGCCCATCTATTCCACTTGATGCTTGTTTATTTATATCTCTATAGGCTTCTATTAGGTTTTGACTGTTTAGTAATTGATATAAGTTCTCGAAATTATGCTTTTTATTCTTAGTTGCTTTCCTTTCGATTTCATACAGGGAGGTTTGCAATGTTTTACCCAGCCCTACTTGTCTAGTCATTGTTTCCTTTGTATGATTCATACTCCTGTTTCTCCCTTCCCCTTGTAGCCGGCTCTCCCGACCTCTGAGTACTATGAAGAAATCCGACTCCTCATTACTCTTCAGCCATCCTCTTTTTCGATTGGGTAGGCTTACCAATCTTTGTTGGAAGTATTGAGGTCTCCCAAGTTCCTGACATTTCTCTTCCTACATACCACGTTCTTTGACCCCGACAGACCATCCAAAGTCTTGCCTTTATCGACTTCTTTGTATTGACTTCCGTGACGTTAAACACGTCGTCATCTGCGCTTCCTCTAATTCTAGAGCAACATTAACGGGGCTCAATGTGCTTCAGGGATTATGGTCTCCCTTATGGTCTATAGGATTCTCTGTGTACGCTTTACCTTTACTGTCACCAGTAACGGCACAACACTCGATAAAGGTGGTTGGCTAGACCTTACCTTGCAAAGACTCTCACTTTGCCAGAAATGCCAAGCTTCGCTTGGCGCACTAATGTTCTGTTGTTCCCGACGTTCCTGAACTGGCCTCTCAGAGCCCTTCTCCCTGTCGGTGCTTGCACCCAGTGAAGGAATGTGCGTCAGCAAATGGGAATAATCTTGTTAGGCGATGGAATCAATGGAAACTACCACCAAAAATAGATTAAGATTGCTCATATAATATTCGTTTATAATTTTGCAAGCATATTTTCGAGTTCTTTAAAATTCACAACGGTCTTTCCTTCATATTGAACATTCCTACTATTAAATAATATAGTTTCCATACCAAGGGATTCTGCTGCCGCTAAATTATATCTTCTATCATCTATATAAGTACAATCTGACGCTAAACAACCGAGTTTTTCAAGCGTGTACTTAAATATTCGTTCATCAGGCTTTTTTATTTTTAGATCTCCACTTATTGTTATGGCATCAAAATAATCATTAACTTTATATTTATCTCGAAAATACCTGCTCCATTCACTTGAATCGTTTGATATTAAAGCCAACTTGTAATTTTTCTTTATATTTGTAGCAAATTCATAAAATGATTCATCAATATCCACTGTATCCAAATATTCTTTTTCAATTTTCTCCAAATCACCTTTAAATCCTAGTCTTTTTAAAACTTCTAAAGAAGATATTTCTCCTACATCTGCTTTATCCCAATGCTGATATATATCACGTGAACTTAAATTAGGAAATGTTCGATTCACATATGTATAAAAACCTTCTCCTGGGTCTTTTAAGATTACCCCATACATATCTAATATTACTGCCTTCACATTATCACTCTCCCATAAAGATAGAAACTAATTGATTCTGTTGCCTAACGTCTCCGTGTTTGCGACGTCCCTGAGCGGGACCACATTAACCTTCCCCCTTGGTGGAGCTGTGCTCCCGGTGAAGGGATGTGGTGCTCTGATCTTTCCCTCAACTCGTGCTGCCAGCACCCTTGCGCAAACATTTTTGTTCTCTGATGCCACACGACCCGTGACTCAGAGTACGACAGGACATCGTACCCTTAAACTTATAATTTTCAATACTTCGCATTATAAAAAGTTTGCGAATCATTATTCTTTTGACTTCATCATCAAACATTCCGTTATACCTTGTCTGTATAAGTTAGGTATATCACCAATTACTGAATATCCTATATCTTTGTACAATCTTTTTGCATCCGGATTAAAATCGGATACTACCAAAAATAGTTTTGAATATTTTTTATAATAAACATCCTCAATAAATTTTAAGAGCATTTTTCCTATTCCCTGACCACGATTTTCACTTTTGACAGCAATAATATGTACATAAGGATGCATATGGAAGATTCCATTTAATATAACCCATACAAATCCTTTACAGTTGTTATTATTGTCTATTGCGACATATATATCATTTTTGTTAAATCCTTCTTCTAATGCTTTTCGAGCTTTTCCCTTTTCTGAAAAATATCTTTTTCCCAGTTCTGAATTTACTAATGCCTCCTCACAATCATCTATATAATTTATACTTCCCTTTATGACTGTTATTTCCATATAAAATACACCCCTAATCTTAAGTTAATTTCGCAATATATTACTAATGCAAATCAATAGTCTTAAATGTACCTACTCATGCCCGCGGCAGGACGCCGCGATCTTGCGTGTGGTTTCAGAGAACGTTTTGTTATTCCCGACATTCCTGAACTGGACCCTAAGAACCCTTCTTCGTAGGCGGTGCCTGCACCCAGTGAAGGAATGTGCAACGCGAACGGGAATAATCTTGATATATGAAGTTTGCCGCCCCACGAAGCCATACTCACAATTAATTTTTGTATTAGGTTAGTATAAAATCTGGGGCTTTCAAATAATCAATTGAGTATATACTGTTTCTTGTAGTAATTAAACCTTTAATCAATCCTTCATTATATTTGGGATCTACATAAACTATAGCAAAAGCATCTCTTTTTTTTGATAAAGGATAAATTATATTATCAGTGCTAAACACTTTATCAATTAAATCTAATGTTAATACACAAACATCTTTACTTCTCCATCTACCTTGAACAATCTTAAATGCTTTATTAGAAATTAACTCTATAAACATCTCTTTTTCTAAGTTTAATTCAATACCAGTTATATAACCTTCATTATCCATATCATTACAGTATTCCATATTAATATCAAAACTTTCATATACAGCGCTTCTATAAGTCTTATGTATAAGCTTCAATCCCTTTAATCTTTCTATTAATTTATTGTTAAAGAGTACAGGTATTTCCATATTATCTTTTTCTATGTACTTATCTAAATTATTACAACTATTGTAATGTTGTTTTGAAGGCATAAGATAAATGTAACCCATGCCACCATCTGCATCACATGTAATTCTCATTATCATCACCTAAAATAATTTTTCTTCAAAGCCTAAACCACACAAAAGCGGCTAATTTCATAGTCACGGTAGAGCCATCGGTTACCCGACGCCCCTCGCACAGATCCCAGCGTGCGGATTTCCCGCACTGGGCTCCTCAGTTATAAAATCTACTTCCATATTTCAGCAACTTATCTTTATTGTCGTTTGTTGATATCTTGATGCTATATAGGGTTTTAAGAGCTTATATCTTTTTATTACTTTCCCAAACGCTCCCCATATAAAACTTTTTCTTTGACTACGTCTATTTAACCACTTATATAGAGTTCCTATTACTATTCTATATACTTAGGTTATTTTTTTGCTATTTCCTATTGTTCCATAGTAATTATAGTAGCCACGTAGTTTTGTATTTAGTTCTTTAAACATTTTCATTAAACGACAATGTCTATTTTTCCTTATCCATTCTTTGAACTTTTGTATGGTCCTTTTGAATCCTTTTTTACTAGTCTTATGGGTGATTATATCTTTTCCTTTTCTTGACTTTTCCCATCTGAAAGTAAATATAATGCCAGCTTTAAGCCATTTTTCTATTAATGTTATTATTCTTTTGTCTCTAACTTTTTCTTCTAGCATTCTTTTTAACCATTGATGATTGACATTATCAAAGAATCCTTTGATATCTGCTTCTACTATATAGGTGTATTTTCCGAAGTTCAGTTCTTTTCCTAGATATTCTACTGCCTGTTTTGCCCTCGGTTTTTTCGATATCCCATACTACTTTCTATAAACTCAGGTTCATATATGGCTTCTAGTATTTTCTTTGTTGCAATTTGTATGGTTTTATCTTTTACCGTTGGTATTCCTAATGGTCTTTGTCCTCCACCAGGCTTTTCTATATATGTTCTTTTTACTAAGCTTGTTCTATATCTATTGGTTTTCAACTCTTCTTCGATTTTTGTTACTTCTTCTTTTAAATTTTCACCGAATTATTTTGCACTCTGCCCATCTATTCCACTTGATGCTTGTTTATTTATATCTCTATAGGCTTTTATTAGGTTTTGACTGTTTAGTAATTGATATAAGTTCTCAAATTTATGCTTTTTATTCTTAGTTGCTTTCCTTTCGATTTCATACAGGGAGGTTCGCAATGTTTTACCCAGCCCTACTTGTCTAGTCATTGTTTCCTTTGTATGATTCATACTCCTGTTTCTCCCTTCCCCTTGTAGCCGGCTCTCCCGACCTCTGAGTACTATGAAGAAATCCGACTCCTCATTACTCTTCAGCCATCCTCTTTTTCGATTGGGTAGGCTTACCAATCTTTGTTGGAAGTATTGAGGTCTCCCAAGTTCCTGACATTTCTCTTCCTACATACCACGTTCTTTGACCCCGACAGACCTTCCAAAGTCTTGCCTTTATCGACTTGTTTGTATTGACTTCCGTGACGTTAAACACGTCGTCATCTGCGCTTCCTCTATTTCTAGAGCAACATTAACGGGGCTCAATGTGCTTCAGGGATTATGGTCTCCCTTATGGTCTATAGGATTCTCTGTGTACGCTTTACCTTTACTGCCACCAGTAACGGCACAACACTCGATAAAGGTGGTTGGCTAGACCTTACCTTGCAAAGACTCTCACTTTGCCAGAAATGCCAAGCTTAGCTTGGCGCACTAACGTTCTGTTGTTCCCGACGTTCCTGAACTGGACCCACAGAGCCCTTCTCCGTAGGCGGTGCTTGCACCCAGTGAAGGAATGTGCGTTAGCGTACGGGTACAAGCTTGTTAGGTGTCGTATCATAAATAATAATTCACCTTACTTTGCAGTTGGATACAAAGGCAAATCAAATCCAGCAAACAAGAATTATCGAAGCTGAATACCCCTTTTTTTTAATATTCACCCATGTCCTTAAGCTTGTTCAATGATGCTATCCAATCATGTGATTTCCCCTCAAAATTTTCAGGATTAATTGGATAGTGTACATTATATAGGTAACCTTTTTCCCCATATCTTCCTTGAATATTTTCATCTAAATGCACTTCATCTGCGCAAATATTAATAACTTCTAAACATATTAAAACGTGGGTATCTCCATCTTTTATTTCCCGTTCCCACAGATAACGGCATTCCAGATTAAGAAAACATTCTTTGATACGTGGTGCATCTACACTTGTTGCTGCTTCAGCAGTAAGCCCCGATAACGTTATTTCATCATTATCAAACCCATTGTTAGCAATTGTTGCTGTGCATTTATCGTATATATCAGCAGAGGGAAAATTCAACACTGCCTCCCCTTTTTCCTTAAGCGTTTGATACATGTGTCCTGATTTATTTACACTAGAAAGAATCGCATAGAAACCACTAGGGTTACCCTTAAAACATGCCCACGACTGTAGGCAAGCATTTGGCATCCCATTAGATTTGTATGAAGTCACAACAAATAATGGTGATGGAATTGCTGTTACAAAATCCATCCACGAAAAGCCATAAGTTCTCATCTTGCCCATTGATATTGGAATATTAGAATATTCTATTTTCATTTCCGTATCACCTTCCTCAAATTTATTAATCTTCGCAATATATCTGAAAATCTTTGCTTCGCTGTGTCCACCTATAACGATTTAAATAAAGGCTACGAAGCCCTTCTCATATTGATATTACACCTAACTATTGTATCTCTGAATTTTACGTCTGACTATTCATCATTTTGGAGGTATCTGCGACGTTTATTTCGCAAATACCACTTATGTATTAACTCAATTTATGCCTCTTGCTTCCCAATAAACACAAACCTTGATTAACCAAGAACTTCAGCCCTTGCAATCAAGCGTTTAACTTCATTTTCATATTGAGTTATTTATTTGATAATTATACTACATTTCAAAACTTTTGGGTGTATTTATTTGTATAATTCTGTTTTTTCTTCCAAATCATTTATAGAACACTTATATATAACGAATTCAATTTATTTAATCCCACAAAAAAAGAAACTGACTTATTTCAGCTTCTTTTCTAACTTTTTACAAGTCTTGGATATTCATTTTGGCAATCTCATTGCTTTTCTTTACTTTTTCTCTACAAGCAAAATATATAGCCATTAAAATAAATGTTTCACTTTCATAACTCTCATTGCATTTAATACTGCTAGTATAGCTACACCAACATCAGCAAATACTGCCTCCCATAGGTGAGCAACGCCTAAAGCACCAAGAACTAAAAATATTATCTTTATTCCCATAGCCAGTATTATGTTTTGCCATACGATCTTTCTTGTTCTTTTAGCAATTTTTATTGCTGTACTAATCTTTGATGGTTCATCAGTCATTATGACAATGTCAGCAGCTTCAATGGCCGCATCTGATCCTAGACCACCCATAGCCATACCAATATCTGCTCTAGCTAATACTGGGGCATCGTTTATACCATCTCCCACAAAAACGATCTTACCCTTAGGTGATTTTTGGCTGTCAAGTTCCTCAAGTATTTCCACCTTTTCTGTTGGGAGTAATTCTGCATAAACCTCATCTATCCCTAATTGATTCCCCACTTTTTCACCAACGGATTTGGCATCTCCAGTGAGCATTACTATTTTCTTCACACCAAGTGCTTTTAATGCTTTAATCGCATTGGCTGAGTCCTCTTTGACTTCATCAGAAATCACAATATAGCCAATGTAATCACTATTTACTGATACATATAATATAGTCCCTATTGATTCAATTTTGCTATAGTTGATATTTTCTTTATCCATTAACTTATGATTTCCAACAAGTATCTCTTTGTCTTCAACGCTTATCTTAATGCCATGCCCAGGTATTTCATCGTATTTTTCAATCTTATCTTTATCTATTTCTTTTTCATAGGCTTTTAGAATGGAGATAGCAATGGGGTGATTGGAGTAACTTTCAGCATATGCTGCGTATTCAAGCAACCCTTCTTTTGTCACATCATTTTTCGGGTGTATCTCCGTCACATTAAAGACACCTTTTGTTAATGTTCCCGTTTTATCAAAGATGACTGTTTCCACACTATTCAGTGCTTCTAGATAATTACTTCCCTTAACTAGCACACCACTTTTTGAAGCCCCTCCAATACCACCAAAGAAACTTAATGGAATTGATACAACCAATGCACAAGGACAAGAAATTACTAGGAATACCAGTGCTCTATATACCCACTCGGAGAAACCAGCCCCTGGAATGATAAGAGGTGGCACAATGGCAAGGAGGGCCGCCACACTAACAACAATAGGGGTATAATATCTAGCAAACTTTGTTATGAAATTTTCCGTTGGGGCTTTTCTGCTACTTGCATTTTGAACAAGATCCAATATCTTAGATACAGTGGACTCGTCAAATTCTTTTGTAACTTCTATTGTAAGAACGCCATTTTTATTAATACAACCACTTAATACATCATTGCCTGCTTCAACTTCTCTTGGTACAGATTCACCTGTTAGAGCCGATGTATCAACCATTGAATACCCTTCAATAACTTTACCATCTAATGGCACTTTTTCTCCTGGCTTTACAACGATGATATCTCCAATGCCTACTTCTTCTGGAGAAACTTTTATGAGTCCTTCATTGCTTTTTAAGTTTGCAAAGTCAGGTCTGATATCCATTAGTTCACTTATTGAACGTCTTGATCTATTCACTGCTAATTCTTGGAAAAACTCTCCTACTTTATAAAATAGCATTACCGCTACCCCTTCAGGATATTCCCCTATCAAAAAGGCCCCTATAGTAGCAATACTCATAAGAAAGTTTTCATCAAAAACTTGACCTCGGAGTATATTTTTCGTGGCTCTTAGAACAATCTCTCCACCTACGATGACATAACTTACTAAAAATACAGATAGCCTTATCCAATCTGATATATTTAAAAGCAATCCTAAGGCAAATAGTGCCCCACCTACACCGAGTCTAATAAACTCCTGCTTATTATGTTTAGATTCTTTATTATTTTTATCATTTGCCTTTTCTTTAATGACTTCTTCTGCACTCACTAATTTTACATGTGATTCAATTTTCTTTATAATGATTGAAGCTTCTTTTATAATTCTATTAAAGTCATTCTCGCTATTTGCCTCAATGACTAACTTTGTAGAAAGAAAATCAACATTGGCATTATTTACGCCTGATAAGTTCTTAATTTGACTCTCCATTTTAGCTGCACAGTTTGCACATCCTAATCCCTCTAATAAAAACTCTTTTCTAAGTCCATTACTCATAGTCAATCCCCCTTTATGTCAAACTATTTACCCGTGTGGTTTTGTTCACTTATATGATCTAGTCCTTGGTCAAAAATTTGTTTTACATGGTCATCATCTAGAGAATAATAGACCACCTTGCCCTCTTTACGGTATTTAACAAGTCTTGCTTGTTTTAAAACACGTAATTGATGAGAGATGGCGGACTGAGTCATATTAAGTAATACTGCAATATCGCAAACACACATCTCCGAGGAAAATAAAGCATAAATGATTTTTATTCTTGTTGTATCTCCAAAAACTTTAAAGACGTCTGCCAAATCATATAAACTTTCCTCTGGAGGCATACTCTCTCTTACTGATGTTATAATATCTTCATGTATAACTGTACAATCACATCTTTCAAAATCTATCTTATTGTCTTTCACTTTTTATCCCACCTTTTCAAACAAATATATGAACAACTATTCATATGTTATAGTGTTATAATATTCCTTTTTATATTTATTGTCAATAGTTATATGAATGATTGTTCATATATTATTATATGCATTGCACTATTAAATGTTAATACAACCTTTTTACAAATTGCTAATTTATTTTTTATAATAAGAATTTAGGGCTTTATAGCATTAAAAAAAGAAACTGATTTTCACCAGTTCCCCATCAAAAAGCATCTTCTATTAATATCTAAAAATCTGAAGCCGTATAATTCACCTTACCTCTTACCATAACCATTTTAATATTAATATCTTCATCAAATACCACTAAATCTGCATCTTTGCTTTCACAAATGGACCCTTTTTTACGATCAATCTTAAGAAGTTTTGCTGGTGTTAATGACATCATCTTAACCACTTCATATAAAGGTGCTTCCGTTAACTCATGGAAGGTTCTTATTAATCTATCAGCAGTTGCCACACTTCCGGCAAAAGCACTGCGATCCATTAATTTGGCCACATTATCTTCCACAAAAATCTTTGTTCCATTTTCTTTACTGCCTAAATAGTATTCACCTTCTGGCATTCCAGCAGCTCTCATAGAGTCTGTAACCAAACAAATTCTATCGGGTCCTTTTACTTTATAAATCAATTGAAGCAATTCTTTTGGCAAGTGTTTCCCATCAGCTATCACTTCAACAAATAAATCATCTAACAAGTATCCTGCTTCAACTGCTCCTGCTACCCGATAAGCATCAATCCTTCTCACAGAGGACATTGCCGAATAAAAATGGGTCATAGCAGACAAACCATTTTCATAAGCTCTAAAGACTTCTTCACAAGTAGCATCTGAATGCGCCAATGAACTTATGATGCCATGTTCCCTTAGAACATTTAAGAATTCCATAGAGCCTTCTAGTTCAACTGCAAAGGACCAACGTATTATTTTGTCTGTCAGTTTTAATACATCCATATATTCTTTTGGATCTGGATTTCTTAAGTATCTATGATCTTGTGCCCCTTTTTGGCTATAGGCAAAATAAGGTCCTTCTATATGTAATCCTAATATATTTGGCAACCCTTCTTTCTGTAAATAAACAGAATTAAATAGTTCCACAAAATTAAAAAGGGATTCTTTTGTACCTGCAAGAGAAGTTGGGACAATAGAGGTTGTGCCATGGATCATATGGGTCTTACAGGCTTGATGAATGCTTTCAATATTCCCATCCATAAAATCTGCATTACCTGCACCATGGGTATGAATGTCAATAAACCCTGGTGATAGGTATTGCCCTTTTACATCAATGATTTCATCTGCCCCATCAATAATGGTTCCATTTAATACAACTTTTTTAATTTTTTTATTACAGACTAATACTTCGCCTTGGGTAATCCCTGTAGGTGTAATAAGTCTAGCATTCTTAAATACTATTTTATTCATAATGTAACAACCCCCTTATTATATGTCTATGAATTAATTAATACAGGCATTCTAAACATCGTATTTTTTTCTTATAATTTCTAACACTATCTCAGTATCAACAGGTTTGCTAAAATAGTACCCTTGTATATAATCACAGTTCAATTTTTGTAATAATTTTACTTGCTCTAAAGTCTCTACCCCTTCTGCTACCACCTCTAAATCATAAGCTTTTGCTAATAATATTAATTGCTTCATAATTTTTTGACTTGATACATTTAAATATTGTTGAATAAACGATCTATCCAATTTCATTTTTGCTACTGGAAATTTACTTAAATAATTTAAAGAAGAATACCCAGTACCAAAATCATCTAAACTAATTTTTATGCCTAACGCTTTTAAGCTATTTAAAAACTTAGTAGCCCCTTCGCTATCAATTAATATGTTTTCTGTAATTTCTACTTCTATATATTTTGTTTCAATAGTGTATTCTTTTAGTAGTTCTTCTATATAGTTTATTAATCCTTCATCATTTAATTGCTTAACAGAAAAATTAATGGCAATAGGCGTTATTTCTAATCCCTGGTCTTTCCATTGAGATAACTGATGAAAGACTTCTTTTATGACCATTCTTCCAATAGGAATAATTAATCCTTTTTCCTCTGCTATAGGTATAAATTCATCTGGAAAAATATTATGATTTTTAAATCTTAATAAGGCTTCAAATCCCACCGTTTCACCTGTAAAAACATCTACTTGCGGCTGATATAATATTTTAAATTCATTATTCGTGATAGAACTTCTTAAAATACTGTGTATATAATTCTTTCTTTCAGCAGATTCCAATAAAGACTCTGTAAAATATGCCCATTGGTTTTTACCGTTGGTTTTTGCTTCATACATAGCCAAGTCAGCTTTACTAATAAGGCCATCTAATTCTTTGTCATGTTCTGGATACAGACTTATTCCCATGCTTGCTTCAACAATAACTTCTTCACCTTGTACATAAAAGGGTCTTTTGAATAAATTTTCTAATTCTAATATGGTTTCTTTAATACGCTCTTCACTTTGGTGATAAATAAACACTAAGAACTCATCTCCGCCAAACCTTGAAATATATACCCCTTCCCCTTTTAATCCAATTAAACGCTGAGCTATTGCCACTAATAACCTGTCACCGTTCAAATGCCCCTTGGTATCATTGTACTCTTTAAAACTATCAAGATCTAATAAGGCAATTGCTCCTATTTTATTGTTTAGTATTACCTCATGGAATTTTCTTGCGAAACTAATTCTGTTAGGTATTTTTGTTAAGTAATCTTTATATGCAAGGTCTTTTATTTCTTCATTTAAATTAAAATTCTTATGTAGTGATTCATTTAACTTGTCAAAGAGTTCATTTATGGTATTGTATAAGCCTTCAAAATTTTTATTTTTAGATATCTCTAATGGCTTAAAATAATAGTCATCTGTATTTATGTTTCTAATATGTTTGTTCAAAGTTAGTATTGGTTGAATTACATTTATTCTCTGTGTGATAAAGAAAATAATAGAAATAACTACTGCCATTATGAATGAACCAAATGTTAATATAGCAACATTTTTTTTTGTTTCATCCATAGAAATACCAACACCAACAATACCAATTATATCCTCACCATATCTTAATGGTACCGCTGCTTCTAACACATAATCATCAATAATTGGATAATACCATGTTGATACACTTCCTACTCCATTTAGTGCCTTTTCATATTCCAAGTCTCCAGAATAATCTATTCCAATGTCTTCCACATCTGAGTCTGCAATACATATTAAGTTCTCATCTACAATAAGCGCATATAGGATCGTATCATTTTCCTCTTTAGTTCTTTCAACAATATTTTGTAAGTTATGAATATCTCTTTGTAAATTAATGCCAAGTGATTCGTCTTTATTTATCCCTTGATGATTTAATTCTAGCTCTATTTTACTGGATAAAAGCTTTGTAAATTCTATAACATTTTCTTCTTTCTGATTAAATAATATCCTCTGACTCAAATTATGAGTAAAAATTGCAATGGTAAAAATAGCCATCAATGTAAATACAATGGGTAAATAAATCAATTTGAAATTATTGGTTATCACTTTTTGTGTATCTTTCACTCATAACACCTCTTTTGTAGTAACTTAACTTGTTCGTCTTCCTTCCCAAGAAATACAAGCTTTATTGAAAACAAAAATTTAAGCCCTTGTAAAAAAGCATTAAAAAATTTTTTTCAAATTAAATACATATAGTTATATATTATAAAGGAATTTTTATAAAATGTCTTGGATAATTTATTTTCATCTATATCTTTTCAATATACTTTTACAGTGGTATAATATGTCTGTTAATAGACAAAGTATTTTTATAATCAAAGTATTTTTTTATTTTTTGTCTAAATACATATTATAAATTTCATTTCAGGTCAACTGTTATGAATCAATGGGAAAGAGGGTTTTTTATGTCTTTAAGCGTTAGGAATTTAACAAAGAAGTATGGAGATAAAGTAGTTGTTGATAATTTAAACTTTGAAATTAATGAACCAGGGGTTTATGCCCTACTAGGTACAAACGGCGCTGGAAAAACAACTGCATTACGTATTATTTTAGGTATGAGATCTAGTAATAATGGTGAGGTATTATGGAAAGGGAAACCATTAGTTGCTGTAAGTACAAATATTGGCTATCTTGCAGAAGAACGTGGATTATACCCAAAATATGCTCTACTTGATCAATTATTGTATTTTGCTAAGCTTAGAAATGTTCCTAAGAAAACAGCTTTAGAGCGTATTGAATATTGGTCAGAGCGATTAGCCGTTACTGAATATGTATTTCCTCCAAAAACAAAAAAAAGAAAATCTTCAAAATCTAACAATGCTGAACAATTGTCTAAAGGGAACCAACAAAAAATTCAATTAATGGCTGCTTTGATTTCTGATCCAGAGTTAATAGTTCTTGATGAACCTTTAAGTGGGTTAGATCCTGTTAATACAGATTTATTTAAATCCATCATACGAGAAGAAATTGCTAAAAACAAATATTTAATTATGTCCAGTCATCAAATGCCAACCATTGAAGAATTTTGTTCTGATATAACAATATTAAACCGTGGAAAGGCTGTATTACAAGGGAATTTAAATGAAATTAAGAAAAGCTATGGTAGAGTTAATCTTTTTGTTAAAAGCGATGTAGATATTTCATCATATATATCATCTTTTAACCTTACTATTGCTAATAAAACACCAAGTGAATTTCACTTAAAAGTTGAAAATGAAGAACAAGCTATGACATTTTTGTCTAAGTTGATTCAAGACAATATTCCAGTTGTAAAATTTGAATTACGTGAACCGTCATTACACGAAATATTCATTGAAAAGGTGGGGGTCGTTCATGAAGAAGAGTAATATTTCTGGTTGGAAGGATGTCTTCTCCTTTACGTTAATACAAATGCTTAAGAACAAAGCATTTATAATTACTTTTGTTGTATTGGTTTTGTTCGCTTTAGCATCCACACCAATTTTAAATCTTATTACACCTAGTGAACCTGATGATATAGATTCTCCTAACCCTGTACAAAAAATTTATGTTATTAATGAAACTAATTTAGTTGGTTTGGATTTTACTAATTTATTAAATCATAAAACAATGGATCATATTGTAATTGAGATAATGGATGAATCCTATGAAACCATTACAAATAGAATTGAAGAAAATGAACAAGACTCTATTATTTTAACCCTTAGTGAAACTGAGGAAGCTTATTTCTTAACCTTAGAAAAAGCCAGTACAGGGCCTGTTAAAAATTCTAGTATGCATCTGTTATCCATTGAAATCAGGGAACAGTTTGAAACCCTTTTAATGACTCAATTAGGCATATCAAGGGAACAGCGTATTATAATGACTACGCCTATCGAAACAAAAGTAACTATGGTTGATTTTAATGGAACAGAAATGATATATGAGGATACTTCTATCTCTTTTAATGAGTATTGGTTTATCTATGGGGTACTCTTTCTTATACTAATGATAAATATCTTTGCTAGTACTCAAATTGCAACTTCTATTGTAACTGAAAAATCTACTAGAGTCGTTGAATATTTGTTAATTTCTGTTAAACCTCTAGCCTTAATGGTTGGTAAAATAATAGCAATGTTAGTGGCTGTATTGTTACAGTTGATTTCTGTTTTTATTGTTGTCACTATTTCTAATAAAGTATTTGCAGGGAATGGTCAAAATCCCCTTACAGAATATTTACCTAGTGATATGTTTCAAAATTTGAATATTATTAATATTGTACTATGTATCATTGTCATCGCCTTAGGATTAATTTTTTATGGTGCTTTAGCCGGTGTAGCAGGTGCAACTGTTAGTAAACTTGATGAAGTAAATGAAGGCCTTACAGTATTTACTCTTATTAATCTAGTTGGGGCTTATATTGGATTAGGGGCAAGTGGTGTTTTAATGGGTAGTGGCATCAATACATTCGTAATATTTTCATTTTTGTTTCCATTATCTGCTCCTTTTATATTACCAGGTTCTATCTTAGTGGGTAGAGCAAGTCTTCCTTTAGCTGCTGGCGCTATTGGATTACAAATATTATTTATTATTTTATTGTTCCTTTTTGTTGCTAGAGTTTATGAAACCCTTATACTTCACAGTGGCAACAAGGTTAAACTTAAGGAATTAATTAAACTTTCTAAGACTGTGTCAAAGGAGGATTTATAATATGAAAAATAATTTTAGAGGATGGACCTCCGTTTTTAATTTTACATTTAAGCAGTCTACGAAACTAGTCGGTTTTAGGGTTGTTACCACTCTTATTTCTGTGCTTATATTATTAGGTCTTATACTTATGAACGTGTTAATGGCAAGGTCTGATGCTAAAACAGACCCATATGAGTATATGGATCCTTCTGAATATGTAATAGATGAAATAGAACGCTCCCCTATTAATACGGTTTACATTCTAGATAATAGTGGCTTAGAAGCTACTGATTTTAATGAGTTGCTAGAGGATATTACAGATAATCAATTTGCACACACTGAATTTGTAACTGTAACAAATCAATCTAGAGATGAAGTGGTTCAAAGTGCTGCCCAACATTCCAACCAAACCATTGCAGTAATCATATCTCTTAGTGATACAGGATATGAACTAGAGGCAATTGTACCCTATAATAGTTTAATTAGTACTTGGGAGGCAGAATCTTTCCTTTGGCCAATGTTATCTGCCTTTGATTATAATAAAATAATGCAAATGGGTTTAACAGATGATCAACTTAATGCTGCTCTTAAACCTATTGTTACATCTCACTTAGTTATAGGTGATGAAACAAATGAAATTGCTAATATGATTAAGGTAGTAGCTCCTATGTTTTTTGCTTTTGTACTATATATGATGTTAATCTTATATGGGCAAACTGTTAGTAAATCTGTTTCTTCTGAAAAAGTATCAAAAATTATGGAAACTTTGTTATCCTCAGTACACCCATACGCTATAATAACAGGTAAAGTACTCGCAATTACTGGAATGGCCATTCTTCAATTTTCTATTTGGATTGTATCGGCTATTGTAGGCTTATACGGTGGCAATGCTATTGCACAAGGGATTTATCCTGGTTTTGAAAATACCGCTATAACAATAATCAACTTCTTTAGAGATAATATTGGTGAAACAGCATTTACATTACCGGCTTTTGTATTGGCCTTAGTATTTTTCTGTGTTGGATTTTTATTTTATTGTGTCCTTGCAGGCCTTACAGGGTGTATTGTTTCTAAACCAGAAGATGTTGCTTCAACACAATCCTTATTTGTTTTCCCTATCATTATTAGCTGGTTAGTAAGTTACTTAGCCCCAGGTATGGGTAATCAAACATTGATAGGCATTATACGGTATATACCTTTTACTTCACCATTTTCTGTTCCTGTTGAAATCTTAACAGGTTCTATAAGTTATATAGAAGGCATTATCTCTTTACTTGTTCTATCTCTATTCTCTTTGTTTGTTATTATGATTGCAGGGAGAATTTACAAAGGCCTTGTATTATATTATGGTCAGAAACTAAGTTTTAAAATGTTTAAAGAAGTATTAATAACAAAAAGCAATCATTAAAAACATACAAAAGAGATTGTAGTGAATGTATTCAACCATTCATTACAATCTCTTTTTCAAAATCTAAACCATCCTATTAGGGTCTATTCCTTGACTAATCTCTGCTGTTAACATGCCTTTATCTTGTAGGATTTGTTTTAATGTTTTACTTTGTTCCTCTGCTTCCATACCTATCTGAGATGCCATATCATAACCTATTTTAGGACTTAAGCCAGTTACTAGAGCAAGACTCTCCTCCATCCATCTTCTACACTTTTCTTCATTTGCCTCAATGCCACTGATACATTTTTTAGTGAGTATTTCTATTGCATTTGTAAATATTTCAAGAGCGTGAAGAAATGTATAGGCAATCATAGGCATCATAACATTAATCTCTAGTTGGCCTGCTGTTACCGCTGTAGCTATGGCTGTTTCGTAGCCAATGATTTGGCAACATACCATATGCGTCATTTCTAATATAGCAGGATTTATTTTTCCTGGCATAATGGTTGAACCAGGTTGCACAGGTGGCAGGGAAATTTCTGCTAATCCAGTTCTAGGTCCAGAACTGAGCAAACGTAAATCGCTTGTTATTTTAATTAAATGGATCGCCAATTCTTTAAGGGTTAACATACAACGCATAGGTTCATTCATATTTTGCATAAAGGTAAACATATTGTTAGGTTGACGAAATGGCAGACTTGTTCTCTTACTCACTTCTTCAATAATCTTAGGGATATAGCCCGGTTGTAGATCTATAGATGTACCAATTGCATTACCCCCTAGACCAAGTTGGTACAATGCGTCTACATTTGCCATCAGTTCATCATAGATGGATTTAATAGTTCCTGCATATCCTGAGAATTCTTGTCCTAATCGAATTGGAATCCCATCGTGCAAATGTGTTCGCCCAGATTTTAATACTGGCATAAATTGATCCGCTTTTTTTTGAAGCTCTTGGTGCAATTGTGAGAGGGCTGGTAAAAACTTTTGATTTAATGTTTCTACTGCAGCAATATTTAAGGCTGAAGGAAAAGTATCATTAGTTGACTGAGACATATTTACATCATCATTGGCATGGACTTGTGTACTGCCTCCTAATATCTCAGAGGCACGATGGGCTATGATTTCATTGGCATTCATATTCTGTGATGTCCCTGCCCCAGCTTGATACACATCCACAACAAAATCCTGATCCCATTTCCCATCAATGACTTCTTCTGATGCTTGTATAATTGCTTTTCCCAGTTCTGGTGACAGAGTCCCTAATTCAACATTAATGGTTGCTGCAGCAGCCTTTATAATGCCTTGAGCTCTAATAAATGAACGGGGTAATCGTAGTCCACTTATAGGAAAATTATCTAATGCTCTTTGAGTCTGAGCCCCATAATAGGCTGATGAAGGAACCATTACACTACCTAGCGTGTCTGTTTCTATTCTATATTGATTGTTAGCATTCATCATCTCATCTCCTTATATACTATTTTTTGTATGCCTTCTTATCTTTAGTATACCCATTGCATTTACTAGTAAACTTTCATTTCTTGATTTTGAAAGCGTAAAAAGGGATACTTTGTATATCATACAAAATATCCCTTTTCTTCTATACTATTCGTTTTTTTCTTCTAGTAATCATTGTACCAATTAGGTGTCTGACTCATAACTCTCCTATCATCACTAACTTGTGCTACAAAAACATTACTGCCATAACCGAGGAATTCATTTTCAACCATCAATGTGCTCTCATCGATGAATCGTGTTTGTTTTGGTCTATTGTTAATATATACAACACTCCAAGGGGTAAATCCTACACCACTTATTCTAATATTATCTTTTTCTTGACGCGCATTCCTAATCTTAATATCCGTGACACCCATTTGCATATCAATAATCTCATAAGGATTTATACCATTAAACACGTATTGATTGCCGTATAACATATCATATTGTAGCATTAAAAGTTTATCCTCATAATCTTCTTCATTATTATAGGCCTGATGCAATTTTGTTAATGTGCCATTATTGATGCCAAGGAGCTCCAACACATAGGCGCTTAACTGGTATGTTGTTAGATCTTGATTTATACTTTCTATTGGAAAGTTACTCCAAATAACATACTCTGTTTCAAATAGATCTCCATTGACTAAGTCATCATCTGTAATAGACAAACTTGGTAAATGATCTCCGAATATTACTACTACTACAGGTTCATCATAATGAGATAATTCTTCCGTAAGGTTTCCAAGAAATTGATCTACCTCATAAATTTGATTGATAAAGTATTCATACGGTATGACTTCAATATCATTTTTACTTCCTGTTACTTTTATTTTTTGATTGCTATCCACCTCTACCCTTGGGTATTTGCCATGGGCTTGGACAGAGATAGCATAAACAAAATCTTTAGTATCCGTAGATTCCATAGCTTTAATAATCTCAGTTGTTAGGATATCATCCTTCGCCCAACCAATAGGAGAATACTCAACATTACTCATGTATTCAATTGGAATAAAGGTATCAAACCCTAAATTAGGAAATACTGTATGTCTGTTATAAAATGTAGCGGTATTATTATGTATGGCATGACTTTTATATCCCAGTTCACTTAGATTGTAGGCGATGGTCTCTGCCGTTGACGAAGTAAGTATTGTTTTATAAGGGTATTCTCCTAAACCAAAGTAACTTAGATTCATCCCTGTTAACACTTCAAATTCTGTATTTGCTGTACCAGCTCCTATGGATGGTACTTTAAGAAATCCTGAAGGAAAATCTTCTTTTAGTTGAGTAAAATAGGGTACTGGGTTTTCTGATAATTCTAACCCTTTTATGTGGTTCACATCAAAAAAACTTTCAAGTTGTACCATCACTATATTAGGCCTTCTTTGAGGCGTGTTGCTGTCTTCTATATTAAGTACTGATACTATTTCATCAATGTTTTCTTCTGAATAGTTTTCAGGTCTACCAATACCTCTATCTATTAAACTTGTAGAAAAACAATAAGCAAATCCATATTCGTTATATGCATCAACTAAATTTCTAAAAACCCTTGCTGATGATATTTCTGAAACTGAAAAAATTAATATTAAGGTTGAACTAACACAGATAAATGTTTTGTAATAGGGCACTCTATTTTTAGGCAATTTATTCCAAGCCATGACCAATCCCATAATAGACATTATCAATATTCCTAAAATCATCATAATTTGAATGGTATTTAAATAAATATCAATAATACCAAATACTGATTTAAGAATATAAAAATCACTGGCTGAGAGTGGTATTGTTCTATAGCTTAATAAAACAAAATTAGCTATTCCAAAAGCTATCCAAATAGTAGATATTAAAATAAGAAAAAAGTGTCTTCTAATGAATAACAATGAAAGTGAAAGTGTAATAAGTATTATTAGTGTATTATAAAGAAATATGTAAGGCCTAGTAACAATGTAGTCTATTGTTCCAAAGATAGAATGTCTTATGGAAACTTCTAAAAAAACATTTAACACTGTTGCTATAATCATTAATTGTATAATAGGATTAAAGTAACCTTTTCCACTTTTATTATATGTTGTATTGTTAATCTTTTTTAATAAATCAAATCCATCGTATTTCTTTAACATATGTCATCCCAAACCAACTTTCTATATATATAGTCATTCATTTTTTTATTACATATAATCTTATAATAAACATGTAAATAATATGCCTCTTAACAAAAGCCATTACAACTTATTATTATATCAAATTTTACAATGTTTGACTAATATTTTCTCTAAAAAATCAAAAGATAATAAGCAAAACTTATTATCTTTTTATGTTTCTAGCATTCCTCTTTATAAATGCAATAACGCCAATACTCATCACAAAAGTCAATATCAATATTTTGTAAAGGCTTACATTGATATCAATTAAATACCCATATATTAATTGCCCAGGTGCAACACTGGCCGTTGCTATGGCAGTAGAAAAAGCACTGACTTTACCAAGCATATCTCCCTCTACTTCATTCTGAATATAAGTTAAAGAAATGATATTGGATAACGCCAAAGAAAACATAATGCCAAATCCGCCTATAGCGTATAGTCCAATAATTAAAAATAAATTCCCACCACTTAAATATGTAGATACCACCATAGTTATAATGGCCAGTACCATAGGGTACATTGTTTTATGTATTATACGCATTTTAAAATGCTTTGGTTTTAATGTAATCAATAAACCCCCTATGATCATACCTAGAACAAATGTACCTTCTACAAAGCCATATATGGTAGATGACACATTTAATTGTACTTTAATAAAATAGGGAGATACAATACTAAGTATTGGTACTACGAAAATATTTGTTAACCCGTAGGAAATGATGATGCCTAATACCACTTGCTTCTTTTCTTTAAGATATATAAAACTTCTTTTCATTTCCTTAATCGATTTTACAAGGGGATTTTTCAGTTTTTCCTTAATTTCTAGATCAGGGATATGTAAAAACAACTCTAAAACTGCTGCTAGAAAAAAACTAAAACCATTTACAATGACAATTATTTTTATGTCTACAAAACTATACAATAATCCTGCACATATAGGTCCAATCAGATTGACAATAGAGCCAACTTGTTGAATAATGCCATTGGCTGAAGCCAGTTTTTCTTTTTCAACAATCTGTGGAATACAAGCTGTAACTGATGGGTTATATAAGGTATATACGATTGACAATATAAACATAACGCTTCCTACAATGATGGTATTGTCTTTTCCATTAAACAAGATGATGGCATATAGCCCTATTAAAGCTGTACTAAATAAATCCAAATAAAGCATTATTTTTTTTCTGTTTATTGTGTCTGCTAATAGCCCTGCAATAGGGGCGAACAATATATATGGAATCGTAGAAAAGGCTAATATTCTTGAAAAAACAGCCGCACTACCTGTTAAATCTAAGATATACAAAGACATACAAAATCTTTGAATGGCATTCCCAAACAAGGAAATAATTTGCCCAGTGACCACGATTAGAAAATTTTTATTTTTCATTGGACCCCCTAATAAGCTCAAAATCTACGCATATTGGGTACTTTTTATTTTCACTTAATTGTAACTTTACATCAATGCCATAAATGTCTTTTAAAGTATCTTTTGTAATGGCTTCTTTAGGATTACCCTTACAAATGATTTTGCCGTTTTTAAGGCCGATAATATGACTTGCAAATCGACAGGCATTGTTTAATTCATGGAGTACCATTACTATGGTGATGTGTTTTTCTTTGTTTAATTTTTCAAGGACTTGAAGGACTTCTAATTGATAGGACATATCCAAGTAGGTTGTTGGTTCATCTAGCATAATGATATCTGTTTCTTGTGCCAGTGTCATAGCAATCCAAGCTCTTTGTCTTTGACCACCAGATAAACTTTCTATTGCTCTATCTGAAAAATCTTTTAGACCTGTTTCTTCTATAGCCCAATCTATAATTTCTTTGTCATGGACGTTTAAACCGCCAATCATTTTCTGATGTGGGAACCTACCATAAGCAACCAGCTCTTTTACAGTAATCCCAGATGGACAGATGGGTCCCTGAGGTAAAAAAGCTACTTGTGTTGCAATGGTTTTTTCTTTTTGTTTTTTTATATTTTTTCCATTGATAAAAATTTCTCCACTTTTTGGTTTTACAACCCTAGCGATGCTTTTAAGCAAAGTAGATTTGCCACACCCATTCGCCCCTATAATAATACTAATTTGACCCTTAGGGATGGAAAGATTCATATTCTCTATAATCATATTGTCTTCATAAGCTACTGATAGATTTTGTACACTAATTGCTTCCATATACTACTCCTTCATCATTAAATAAATAAAATATGGCACGCCAAATATTGAAATTGCAATCCCTACAGGTATTTCGATTGGTGAAAACAAATTTCTTGACACTGCATCTGCAAGTAAAATAATCACCATACTAACCATTCCAGATATTACTAAATATTGCTTATGATATGGCCCTACTAATCTTCTAGCAATATGGGGTGAGATCAATCCGATAAAAGCCACATTTCCCGCAAAAGCAGTGGCACTTCCAGCAAGTATAACGGCGTAAACCAAGAATTTTTTTCGCTCTTTATTCAAGTTTAGCCCTAGAGAAATAGCGTGTTCATCTGATAAATTAAGAACATCTAATTTCTTATAATTTAATACAACTAGGATAACCATCAAAAAAACCAATGGCAGAATTATTTTTACATAGTTCCAGCCAGCCCCCCAAAGGCTTCCTGATGTCCAGATTAACACTCTATTATAATCACCAACACCACCTCTAAATGTAAAGAAAGTGATAAAAGCATTAAGGCCTGCATTTAATCCAATCCCTATAAGCAACAACCGTATAGGTTTAATACCATTTCTACTAGATAGAAGATAAATGCCTATAGCCGAAATCCCTGCTCCAATAATAGCCATAAAGGGCAAGACATAAATGGATAATGGCCCTAGAGCATTATAATAATTAACACTACTAAATGATATAAAGATCACTGCTGCCACTGCCGCTCCTGCATTTATTCCAATGATACTTGAATCGGCTAAATCATTTTTAGTGATGGTTTGTAATAAAGCTCCTGCTGTAGATAAGGCGATCCCTATAGCAATTCCTACTAGCATTCTTGGCAATCTTATATCAAATATGGCTGTATTTTGAAGTCGTGTCCCTTGTCCTAAAAAAGTCTTAATAATATCTAAAGGCCCAATCTTGTAAGATCCCCAAGACAAATAAGTTATAAAAGAGACTAATAATAAAAGCAATAAAAGAACTAGGGTTAATTTAAATTTATTTCTTTTCATATTAGCCTCTCTCCCTTCTAGCCAAGATGATAAAGAATGGTACACCTATTAATGCGGTAAATATACCAATTGGTGTTTCATATGGACTATAAACCATTCTTGCTGCTATATCTGAATAGATTAGAAGAATAGCACCTAATAAAAAAGAAAAAGGTATATTGATTCTATAATCTTCACCAAACAACTTTCTGATGATTTGTGGCACAATGAGACCTACAAATCCTATGTTTCTACCAACGGCAACGGCAGCTGCACACATTGGAATCATAAGAAATAATGTGATTAACCTAGTACGTTCAGGTTTTTCTCCAAGACCTATTGCCACATCGTCCCCTAAACTAAGAATATTAATCTTTTTGGATAAGTAAATTGCCATACACAAACCAAATATGCCAACAACTGCAACAAGGTTAAAGTCTGACCAAGTGGCATTTCGAAAACCTCCTGCAACCCAAAAAGCAATAAGATGAGATTTATTAGATAATAATCCGATTATGGTTGTTAAAGAGATAAAGAAAGTACTTAAAGCAGTTCCAGCTAAAAGTATTTTCGTCATAGAATTTCTTTTTGTTTTCATTGATAAAAAACCTATAACAATCATGCCACTAAAAACAGCACCTATTAATGCTGCCATCATAACATTTCTTGTATTTATTGTTATCCCTATTGCATAAAAAATAGCTATAACCAAAGTAGCTCCCTGGCTAACGCCAAGGAGTGTTGGTTCTGCTATTGGATTTCTTGTAACACCTTGAATCATTGCACCTGTAACACCAAGAATACCACCTGTGAACAAAGCACTAAGAACTCTTGGAATACGTACATCTCTTATTAACATAAGATCAAGGGTTTCACTATAATTAAAAATACTATTCCATATTTGAGTTATGCCAATAGGCGTTGCTCCTAAGCTTAAACTTAGGAATAGACCTACTAATAATATGGATACACTCAAACCTAAAAAAAGAATTATGTTTTTATTATTTTGTCTCATTTAACATCGCCACTATTTCATCTAAAAGTATTTCTCTACCAATAGAACTATAACCTTGAATAAAATAAGGTGAAGCAGGTAAAGTCACAACATTACCATTTTGAACTGCTGGTAGATTATTCCATATTGTACTGTCTAAAAGCAATTTTACATCTTCATCTGTAGCTATTAAAAAGATATGGTCTGCTTCTATTGTTGCTAATCCTTCAAAGGTAACTACTGGTAAACTAATATCACTTTGCTCTGGCATACCTACTGGTTTTTTTAATCCCATATCTTGATATAAAACGCTTCCAAATCCAGCACCATCAAAGATAAAGAATGAACCACCACTGGCTAAGAAAGACAAATAACTTGTATCTTCCCCATATGCTTGTCTAATTTCAATGCCAACTTCTTCTGCCCTTTGATTGTAATTTTCTAACCAAGTATTTGCAATGTCTTCTTTATTAAATACTTTTGCTAAGGCTTTTACATCATCTTGCCAATTCAGGGCTTCTAATTGAATCATTACTGTAGGTGCAATTTTACTTAATTGATCGTACATTTTTTCTTGTACTGTAGAAATGACAATTAAATCAGGGTTTAAATTCATTACAGCTTCAATATCCATTGTATCTTGCATGCTATATCCTAAAATAGTAGCGCCTTCTAATACTTCTTCTAGATATGTAGGGAATTTTGTATAATCGTATGCATCACTATTGGCAGTTCCAATTACTTTATAACCAAGTATTGATAAGATATCACTATTACCACTTAAATCAACAATACGTTCTGGACTCTCTGGAATCTGAACATCGCCTCTAACATCTGTTACAGTTACGGTCTTTACCTCTTCATTCTTTTCTGTTTCATTGTTTGAACAACCAACGAACATAATCATAGCCAAACAAACAACTAAAAGTGTTTTTACCTTTTTCATTTATATCTTCCTTTCAACTTAACTTCATTTTTTTGACAAAATTTATTGTATATGATTATCATTCTCATTTCAATATCTGCAACTCATTTAATTATTTTTGCATCTCTTATAATTATTTTTCTTGAATAATATAAAGTTATATCCTATAATCTTTTTTATAGATTAGGAGGATTCTTATGATTGTAAACTCTAATGAAGCATTTAAATCTGCTGTTTTAAATCAATTAACTTTTGATAAATATGAGCATACTCATTACACTTTACATACCAATAAAAAAAAGCCTGAACTTGGGTATCTCATTAGCTATACAAGGAGGGGGTACTACAACTTAGGCATTGCAGACTACACTATCCCAGAAGATTTTTCCATTTCATTTGATAACCCAGAGCTGTTGATGCGATTTGGTCTTGTTTATAAAGGTGTTACAGAATTTCAGATTGAAAATAACCCTGTTTCTTCCTTTACACCTGCTTCATTTTTCGTTGTTGAAAAAGATTTAAAAGGGCATCAAACTTGGAAAAAGGGGCAACATTTTCATGGCATAGAAATAACCCTATTTGAAAAATACTTTAGGGAAGTCATTGAGCCTAATTTTCCTAATTTAATGGACCTTGATTATTTTATTAAAAATCACACTTACATTTATTTGCCTTTAGAAGTTGTTGAGATCATCCGACAACTCCAAACATTGACCAATGAAAATGCATTAAATAATATCTATCTAGAAAGTAAAATACTTGAGTCTCTTGCTATTTTAATCAATGAAGTGACTAAGTCTCCAGAGAATGCTTTTACCAATCAGATTAACTACGGTAATATCCGTATTGGTAAGAACAGAATTATAAAATTAACCTCTTCTGATATCCATGCTATTCAAAAAGCTCATGATATACTAGAAGAAAATTATACCAATCCACCAAGCATCAAAGCATTAAGTAAGATGGTCTTTTTAAATGAACAAAAATTAAAAGCAGGTTTTTCCAAACATTATCATGTGTCCATTGGAGAATATGCTAACCATGTCAAAATGACAGTTGCTGCAAACCTACTCTCTACAACAGATTTAAGCATTGAAGATATTGCCATAAAAGTTGGTTACAATTATTCTGCTAACTTTTCAAAAATGTTCAAACAAACCTATGGAAAAACACCTTTACAGTTTAGAAAAACAAAGTAAAAAAGATTTTAGAAGTGTTATTTTCTAAAATCTTTTTTTCATGTATTACATTGATTCACTTAATCCTTTTATCATTTCATTTGGCAGTATCTTTTCTATTGAATACTTTCTTGCCTCAACTTCTGATAATACTTTAGCCCATTTTGCTCTTGATTCTAATTTTGCACCTGGTCCCTTGCTATTATACTCAACAAACTCTACTGTCGCTTCTGCCTCTACTTTATTCCAGTTGTGCCAGCCTTCTCTGTGGATGTGCTTATCCATCCAACAATTAATATAAGCTACTTTTCCTTCATTTCGCCATGGTCTCCCTAGGTAGACCGTTTCTTCTTTTGCATCACTTATTAAATCACACTCAATAAATACATACCCATAATCTTGGTTAGCAGGAGTAGATGGTGCTGTAATATAGGCATTTTCTTTCATATTTCTATCAATGGCTTCTATAACACATTTATAAAAAACAGTTTTTGACGAACCAAAAATAAAATCAATATCACCTTTTATATAACAATTGCTATAAAGTTGACAGGTTGGCTTTCTTTCTAAGTGTTCCCCTGGTCCCTTAAAACCACCAGGAATAATTTCTTTCAATGGTAAAGGTCCTGTAAAAAGGGTATCTTGGCTACCTAAAAATTTACAGTTATTAAATACAGCTTGATCCCCATTTGCATACACTGCTATGGCTTGTCCAACAATTGTGCCGGGTCCAGCTGAATTTTCAAAAGTAATATTCTCAGCCTTAAAATGATCTCCACCAATAAAAACAGTGTAAGACCTAAAGGTTCCCATTAATTCTTCACCAAATTCTTTTTTACCATAGTCATTGTATGTAATTATCGTTTTATCTTTAGATTCTCCTATAAGCTCTATATTAGATTGCTCTATAAAGAGTTTTTCTTTGTATGTCCCGTTTTTAATTAAAATACGAACTGTCTCATCTTTATACTGACTTGCTGCATCAATTGCTAATTGAATACTTGTATAATTGCCACTACCATCTAAAGAAACTATAATATCTTTCATCATATCCTCCTTAAAGCCACTGTTATATCTTCTAATAATTATATAACAGTAATAGGAAATGAACAACTAACAGTATTCAATAATTTCTGTATTCAAAGTATAAAAAGATATAGAAAGAGAAAACTACTCTAGATACTTATATTAATAAACGAGGTGTTTCATATGAAAAAATTGCTTTATATCACTTGCAACACAAAGCCTGAGATATTATCTACTAGCAAATCAATTGGTAGGGAATTTGTTGCTTCCTTTTTAGAAAACAATAAAGATGTGGAAGTTAATGAATTTGACCTTAATGATATCTCTTTGCCAAAGCTTCATTATAAGTATTTTAAAGAGAGAAATTCTCTTGTAGATACTGAATCTTATAACGCTCTATCTTTAGAAGAAAGAGCTAATGTTGACAGAATTATTGAACTTTCAAAAGAATTTAAGGATGCAGACATCTATGTTCTCGCTGTACCTATGTGGAGTTTGATGTTTCCTGCGCCATTAAAAGAATACTTAGATTGTATCATACAAAAAGATATTCTTATAAAAATTGGTCCTGAGAAAGTTGAAGGATTATTAGATGACAAAGAACGAACCATGGTATACATTCAATCGTCAGGTGGCAGTATTCCATGGCTATTAGAAAGAAAAATAAACCACGGGGGTACTTATATTAAGGACATCTTCAAATTTTTAGGAATTAAGCATTTCAATGAAATATTAGTTGATAATATAGGATTTACTAAAGAAGAACATGATAAGGCCGTTGAAAAAGGAAAAAAAGAGGCCAAAGCCTTAGGCATAAAGCTCTAATCCTCTTATCATATAATTCTCCAAATAACATTTATTTAATAAAATCCTCTAGTGATTTAATACTGGCTCCTTGGGGCAATGCGTTCATTACAACCTTTTCCCATGGAGATCTAACTATTGAATCTAATATAACAATAGCACCACGGTCATTTTGGGTTCTAATTAATCTTCCACAGCCTTGTTTCAATTTTAGTCCCATTTCAGGGTAGTCAACTGCTTGTATTGGGTCTAATCCATCTTCTTTTGCTTCTTTTCTCTTAGATTCAATTAATGGATCTAGAGTTGGAAATGGCATCTGCCATATAATTAAAAGGGTTAGTGCGTCGCCAGGTACATCTATTCCTTCCCAGAAATTAGAACCAATTAACACAGAGGATACATCTTCTCTAAAGGTTCTTACAAGATAACCTCGGTCTCCCTTATCCTCCCACAAAAACTGAAAGGGCAATTTATAAGTTTCAAGACCCTTTCTAATTTTTTTAACTTCATTTAGAGAATTGGTAAGTATTAATGCTTGACCCTTGTTTTGTTTTAATAAAGAGGCTAACTTTGTAATCTTCTCTGTGAAACTCATATCTACGCTACTTTTTGAAATAGCCTGATTCAAATAAACCACAGCTTGTTCTTCCATATCAAAAGGACTTTCAATAGTTGAAAATGAAGGGTTTGTTAAGCCAAGGGTTCTTATAAAATAACTAAAGTCACCTTTACTGCTTAATGTAGCAGAAGTAAAAACAATAGGTAAGCCCTTCTTATATAAGTTCTGTTCTAACCGTTTATCTAAATGTTTTGGTACTACCCAAAAACTATTATCTTTTTTATCAACCCAAGTTATAACATTTTTACTTTTGTCTCTATAAAATCTCATTAATGCCATCATTGCACTATCAATTTGACCTTCATATATTTGCAAATCTGTTGAATGTACAGATTCAATATATAATTCTTGTTCGATTTGTATTTCCAGTAATAGGGCATCTAATGCTTTATGAAGATTACTTGCTGCTTTTAATATTTGATCATCTACTTTAATGGCTAACCTTTCTGAACCTTCATCTAAAATAATCCTTTCGTATAATTTATTAAAAAACTCTGAGGAAACTTGACTTAGAGTACCTATTATTGAAACCAATGCTTTTCTTGCATCCTGAATTTTTTCTAAAGTTACAATTATATTATCTATATTTTCCTTAATAATTTGTGTTCCTGCTGCCATAGCTGCCGGAAGGATCACTTTATGACCCTCATCAAAAACAACCCCTGAATAAGTAGGAAGGATAGGTAATTTACCATCTGCAATGCGTTCATCCCTTGTCCATAAGTCTTTAAAAAAGATTTCATGGTCTGCAATAATTAAGTCTATTGTAGGCCTATAATGTTCTCTTGCCTTAATAAGTTTACAAAAACCACGACTGGAACACATATCACAAGGCAAATACTCATTCCAACTTATTTGTTTCCATACACGATCTGATAAAAGTGGCATTTCTGAGCGCTCTCCACTTTTTGTTTTATTAATCCATTCTTCTAAGTCATTGGAACTTACATTAGATACATTATTTAAAAAGTTCTTAGATTCACTAACCCGTACATCACAAAGATACTGGCTAGGATCCTTTGCCATTCTAGCATCTATTTCAATACCTAGTATCTTAGATAAAGCACTAATATCACCATTAGGCCCTGCAAGCTGTTCCTGAAGTGCTGTTGTTGCACAAGCAATGACAACAGGTTTTCCGCTATAACGGGCATAGGCAATGGCAGGAAGCAAGTATGCAAAAGTCTTCCCCGTACCCAGTCCTGCTTCAGCCAAATGTACGTTTTTACCAGAAATGGCATCTCCTACTTGAAAAGCTGTATATATTTGTTCATCACGCACTTCATAGCCATGCTCTGGAAGGATATCATAAAAAACATCTCCAATCCATTCTGATAACTTGGCTGGAAACGCGTCTGCTGTATCGTAATGAAAAAGTGGTTTAACTCTTGGCATAATTCTTTTCTCCTATATAATCTTAAGCACTATACTTAAGAAACTTCTTCTATATAATTATCAACTACTACATGTTTTAGCAATCTTTAGAGATTATATCATATTTTTACCTTAGTAAATTATAATATAACAAAAAACAAACCCAATCAAGATAATATCTCAAAAAGGGTTATTTACAATCTTATGTCTTTTGGGAATTAAGAGGAATAGGCTGAGTTCTTCTAAAAACAACTAAAATTACACTATTGAAGAAATTATATCATGTTTTTTACAATAATAAATATAATAAAAATAAACCCAATTAAAATATTCATTTTAAAAGGGTTTATACATCTATTTTTTAACTTTTATGAAGACTTATCATTTACAACAGTCTTTGATGAATATAGTATCAAAAACAATGCAGGAATTAGGGTCAAAGTAATAATAATGCATATCAATAATCCTAAAGCCACAGTAAATCCTAAATTAGCCATTCCTGGATGATTTATAAATGTTAATCCACCAAATCCAATTAAAGTTGTAAGTGCTGTTAAAACAATTGCTTTACCGGTAGTCATTAAAACATATCCAATATTTCTTTCATCCTCTGACTTTAAGCGGTGCAACAAATGAATGCTACTGTCGATACCAATTCCAATGAGTAAAGGAAAAGCTGCTATACTTAATACGTTAATATCTTTATCTAATAAAGGTAATACCCCTATGGTAAAATAAAGTGTCAAAATAACTGGTGCAATGGCTATTACCATATCTTTGAAAGATTTAAAAACGATCAATAAAAATACTGCCACTATAACAATACAAATTATTGAAATCCTAACAATATCCTCTTTTACCATAGCCACAACTTCATTCATAATTGCAGCCATACTTACAGGGGTATTCCCACTAACTTTCAATATTACTTCTTCTAAGTTTTTATAATGCTCTTCCTCATATATATTTACCGAAGGAATAACTTCCACTAACAACCTTCCTTCTAAGCCTACGTAATTTCCTTGTAAATTATCAGGGAGATCAATAATCTTCATCTTTTCAATATTAAACCCTTCTAGGTTCTCATACCCCATTGAAAGTAGGAAGTTTTCAAGATTTCTAATGACTTCTAACTTGTATCCTTGATCTTTGGGTAAGTACTCATATATAGAAAGCACTCTTTCTACATCATCTCTTTTTTCTAGGACTTCTATGGCATTTATTAACATGTTTTCATCTTCTACCATAAATGTTAATGTATTGGGATTGTAGCCAAATCCTTCTTTTATAATTTCTTCCCATTTTTTACTCTCAATATTATCAGGATATATTTTATCCATATCCCCCACAATTTCTGTATTCTTTACATTTAAGTAGAATAATGGGATTAATAATGTTATAACAAATATGATCAAATAAGGTCTTTTTTCTATTTTTAACCCAATACTGTTTAAAAATTTAAAGTTTGCTTTTTTCTTTGTAACTTTTATTTGTTTATTATGGTCTATTAAAAGTATTAAAGACGGTACGATTATTAACATTGTGATACACAAAGCAAAAACCCCTATTGCTGATATAATGCCCATTTGCTCAAAGGCTTTAAATTTAGCCAATACGAATGCAAAAAATGCTACACTTGTTGTAATTGCACCTGTAACGATACTTACACCTGTTTTCTTTAAAGATATTCTAACGGAAGTCACAACATCTATCTCTTTTTCCCTTTCTTCAATATATCTAGAGATTAAGTGAATGGCAAAATCAATTCCAAGGCCTACAAGCAAAAGTGCAAAACTCATAGAAAACATATTAATTGATCCATAGACCCCATAGGCAAATGTAGCTGCAATTAACGCACCTAGTACCAAAGGATAAATAACAGAACTTAGCAATATGGTTCTTCTAAAAGATATTACAATCAAAAGAATTATCAAACAAATAGTTATAAGAAATGTTCCAAAAAAACCATCAAAGGCCACTCTATCTGCTTCAATATCTTGAATAAAAGCACCACCTGTTAACCCTGCTTCAATATTACGATATGTCTCTTCATTTAACAAAGTATTAATCGAACTTCTTATTTCATCATAAAATTCTTCTCTACTTTCTAAAAAATTATTTCTTTCAATCTTTGGTCTTAACATCATTAAAAATATATTTTCTTCTTCATTTGTTATGTATTGTATTAAATCTTCATCAGGTATATCCTTTTCATTTGATATTGACAACAATATCGTATTAATGGTTTCTAAGTCCGTTGATTTCATAGCATTATCAATATCTTGGTATACTTGTATGTCTAAAAATAACATACTATAATCTTCTACTTCTTTTAAGTCAATATTATATAGTATTTCTACACTTACTTGTCTTTGAAGGATTTCTTTTTCTAGGTCTCTCATAAAAGGTTTTATTTTTTCTTTCTCACCTTTTACTACTACAATACCACTTTCTTGAGAATCAAAATATTGATCAAACTCATTACTTGATTCCAATATTTTACTATCTTTTGGTAACATTTCTTCCATATCAGAACTAATCTTAAGTTTTGATGCAGCAAAAGCTGTTATTACAAAAATAAACAAACTCATGATTAGTATCTTTTTATAATGTTTTATAATCATATTTTCTAATTTATACATTTTATTTACCACCCAATTATCTTATTAATGATATTTTTTAATTCTTCCTCTACCTCCAAAAGTTCGTATTCAAGAGTTCCTAATATAATTCTTTCTAAAAATTCATGTATGGCTATAAAAATAAATCTAGCATAAAATTCCGTATCTTTTATATTCAAAATACTTTGAGCAACGCCCCTATCAAACCATTTTTTCAGTGCACTTATATATTGTTCTTCTATTGAATTGTTTTTCTTATCAAAATGAATAAACTCTAAGAATTTTACTTGATGAATCATTCTGATAATTTTTTTGTTTTTTGATGTAAACTTTAACATTTTATTAATAAAATAGTCTATGGTTTCCTTTGTAATAGGCGCATAGTTAAACTTTTCTAACTCACTAGAAAATGTTAGAACCCCTTTTTGAACAAGACTCCAAGCCAATTCATCTTTGCTCTCAAAATATAAATAAAAAGTACCTTTTGCAACACCTGCTTTTTCTACAATTTCATTTACAGAGGTTTTGCTAATATCTTTTTCATAGAACAAAGCTTCAGCAGCTTCTAATATTTTTCTTTTTGTCTTTTTTGCTTTATCACTTTTTAACATTTAATTCACATCCTTACGCGCGTAGTAGGAGTTGTAAAATGACCCTTGGTCATATTTTATTATATAAAGGGTTTATAATTAATTCAATGTACACTTTTATTAAAAAGGTCAGTTTCTATGTATTAAACTAAAACCAACCCCTCCTAAGACAATGTTCTCAAAAGGGGTTGGTTTATCATTAAATTTGCTGTTCTACGTGTTTTGGAATTACAATAATTACTTTAAACAAATCACCATCTATATTAATATCTATCCTTCCATTCTGAAGTTCTACCAAACTTTTAGCAATGGAAAGACCTAAGCCTGAACCTTCTGTATTTCTTGATTCATCTCCTCTTACAAATCTTTCTGTAATCTCTCTAGCATCAAAATTCATCTCATAGGCAGAGATATTTTTAAATACAAATTCTATCTCTTTTTCATTTTCAATAACATCTATATAGACTCTTGAGTTTTCCATAGCGTACTTGAATATATTGTTCATTACATTATCAAATATTCTATAGGTTCTTTTTCCATCTAATTGACACATCACTTTGTTTTCTGGAAGATTCCATTTAAATGTCAGTGAAGACTCTTCAATTTTCTCTTCTAACTCACCAATGGTTTGTCTAAAAAGAGCTATAACATCTATGTTTTCGATATTTATATCAATATTGCCACTACTTGCTTTGCTGGCTTCAAACAAATCTTCAATAAGTATATTTAATCTTTTTGATTTTTTATCAAGAATTTCAATATACTCTTTTTGGGTTTCAGATTCTATAGGTTCTTTTTTTAGTAAATCAATATAAGTAATAATGGATGTTAATGGGGTTTTAAGGTCATGTGATACATTGGATATGAGTTCTGCCTTCATCTTTTGGCTTTTAATTTCTTTATCGACTGCTAATTGAAAGCCTTCTTTTATATTGTTTAAGTTTTCATTGATTGGTTTTAACATGCCCTCTTCATCAAGGGTAATATTAAAATCCCCTTCAGCGAGTTGACTAGTCCCATTGTACACCTTTTGCAGATCCAACATAAATCTAGTTAAATATTTAAAAATAAAGACACTATAGATACCCGCAATTATAAACATAATTGGTCCACCCATTAAGACTAACCATAATATTGTTATGTTAACAAGTAGTATCCCAAATATTTTTTTATGAGGATCTTTTGTAATGTCTATTGAAAGTAATTCCTTTATTGGTTTACTAAATAAATGAATTACCCCTAGAGGAATATTAATAAATACACTGTTCTTTAGAAAGCCATTTAAAAAGCCAGTATAATAAATGTATTTTAAATTAACAATGGATAAGTATATAAGCATATACAGTGTAAGTGTTATTGGTATTCCAATAATAAAGAAATAACTGTTTGCCTCGTAAATAATATTGGTAAAACTACTATAATAGGCTAAACTATTTCTATCCAGTGTCAATATAATGGCAATACTAATGCCAATTAATGAGGCCCATAATAAGGCTTTGACTTCTAAGAAGAGCTTATTATAGATTGTACAGATTAAGGTTCTTTTTTGAATGGAATAAGGCACACAAAATGCTATAACAACTAATAAAAATATACTTATAATCCCTATAGTGAGTATTAACAGTAATAAACTTGGCAAAATATATATTGCTTTCATATTAAAAGTAAATACATCTTGGTAATCTAAAAAATCTTGAGGCATTATATAATACATGGTCAGATTAGCAAAATCCATTTTGTTTTCAGTGTAAGAGATGATACTAATAAATAAATTTTGATTAAATCTATATCCTAAAGTATTCTGGGTAGTAAGATTTCCATTCTCATCAAATATTGCTTTAACATAAAACAAACTATCCTTAATTTGTTCTTCCAACACATTTTCATCCACATAGCCCATATTGGTAATATGAATGTCTTGTTCATTGGTTAAATAGTATTTTATACTTTCAATATTATCAAAATCTGATCTATATCTTTTTTCCCCTCGTATTTCAGAATTGAATAAATACCTCGTTAACCCGCCTAACTCATTAGCAAAGTGGAATCCTTCTATATATGCTCGTGTATCATTTCGAGAATGTATTCTAATTGCCTTAATAGGTACATAACTTGAAACGGATACTACTGTAAAAAGCAAAATCAACAAAAAGGTTATTAAGTTGTTTTTATAAGTATATTGAGGCTTTTTGCCACTTTCTCTATTCTCATCAGTATCATTTTTCAAATTTATATCCAATGCCCCACACCACCTTTAAATATTTTGGCTCCTTTGGATTAATCTCTATTTTTTCACGAATTCGTCTTATATGAACCGTTACTGTGTCTGGGTTATAAGCGGGTTCTTTCCAAACTTTTTCATATATATCATCAATAGAAAATACTCTATTTGGATTGCTCATAAGTAAGTAAAGAATTTTATATTCAATTGGCGTAATTTTTACTGCTTCACCATCTACAAATACTTCTTTGCTATCGTCTCTTAACTCAATGCCACCAATTTTTAGAACACTGTCTTTTGTTTCATTATTTGGTGAAAAAATAGTATATCTTCTTAAATTAGAGTTTACTCTTGCTAACAGCTCCATTGGATTAAAGGGTTTTGTTATGTAATCGTCAGCCCCAACATTAAGACCCCATATTTTATCTACATCTTCTGATTTTGCAGATAGAAAAATGATTGGGACAGTACTTTTTTCTCTAATTTTAATGGTTGCACTTGTGCCATCTAACCTAGGCATCATAATATCAATTAAAATAAGATGTATCTCTTCTTTATCAAAAATCTCAAGGGCTTCTCTGCCATCATAAGCCTTGAATACATTGTAATTTTGGTTTTTTAAATATATTTCTATTGCATCAGTAATTTCTTTTTCATCATCCACCACTAGTATATTATACATTTAATACTACGCCTCCTAATTGTAATGAGATATCTCTTAATTATAATAACATATACTTCTTAAATTACTATCATTATAATTATTAAAATTTTCTTAAGGTCTATACCCTTTTTTTTTACGCAAAAAAACTCATCAGGTTTTTTTCCTAATGAGTTTATATATTTTTGATTCTATTTATACATATGGGAATGGTGATGGTTCATTGAATGAATCGTCTATGTTAACACTTGTAATAGTCTCAGCATTTTTAAATAACACTTGGCAATTTTGACTTAATCTTATTAATGTTACTTTTTTGCCTAATGTATGGTATTTGTCAGCTACGCCATTAATAGCCTCCATTGCTGAATGATCCATTACTTTAGCATATTTCAAATCTATTATTATTTCATTTGGATCGTTATTAAAATCGAATAAGTCTCTAAAGTTTAATACTGAACCAAAGAATATTGTACCGTTAATTTTATATGTTGTTATTCCATTCTCTTCGTCATTTTCAACATTTGCATAGATAACTTTGCCTTTTTCCCAAGCAAATATTAACGCTGATAAAACCACACCTATAATTACTGCTGTTGCTAAATCTATAAATACCGTACCTACAGTAACAACAATTACAACTAATAAATCTTGCATAGGTATTTTATTTCTATATTTTAAACTCTCCCATTTGAAAGTCCCTACTACAACCATAAACATAACACCCACTAGACCAGCTAGAGGAATAGCGTTTACAAAACTAGATCCAAACATAATAAAAATCATTAATGATACAGAGGCAACAATACCTGATAATCTTGTTCTACCACCTGATTTAATGTTGATGATGGATTGACCAATCATAGCATCTCCACCCATACCACCAAAAAAACCATTTACAAAATTTGCAAACCCTTGTGCGATACATTCTTTATTACTTCTACCTCTTGTATCTGTCATTTCATCTATAACTCTAAGGGTAAGAACTGCTTCTGTTAATCCTACAAGGGCTCCAATTAACGCATATGGGAATATAATTCTTAGCATATCTATACTAATAACCACTTGTGGCATATGGAATCTTGGCAATCCACCTGTTAATTCCATCCCTGCAAAATCTTGTACATTTCTTAAGTGATATCCAAAACGTCCTAAAACAACAGCGATAACTGTCATTACGATAATAGCAACCAAGCTAGATGGTACTGCTTTAGTAATCTTAGGTACAATATGGATAATAGCCATTGTAAATAGTACAAAAAGTAACATTATAGTAAAATCAAGCCTTGGTAACCAAACTTTTTGAATGGTTTCGATACCATCTACTACTACAACTTTATCTACTTTGAATTGTGACCATTGAGCTAAAAATATAACAATTGAAAGACCATTAAGAAAGCCTAACATAACTGAGTAAGGTATAATCCTTGCAAATCTGCCTAATCTAAATACCCCTATTAACATCTGAATAATACCCATTAATACTACTGTTGCAAATAAGTACTCTAATCCATGTTGATATATTAAAGAAGCGAAAACCACTGAAATTGCTGCTGTAGAAGAACTAATCATTCCAGGTCTACCAGTGAAAATTGCTGCAATAAGACCAATCATAAATGCTGTTTGTAGACTTAATATTGGACTTACTCCTGCAACAAAGGCAAAGGCTACTGACTCAGGAATTAAAGCAAGGGCTACTGTTAATCCTGAAAGAATATCATTTTTAATATATTTCTTATTGTTACTAAATTGATGCTTCATCTTGATTACGAAGTTATTTACATTGTTTTTTATTGAATTTGTCATGTACATCTCCTTATTTATATTATTTATTATCATTTAAATGATTTGTTTATCCGCTCACATTTGAATCTTCCTGAAGTCTCAGGAAACATTAACTCTTAATAAATCTAAAGTTTTATGTTACAAGCCGAATAATGACACTTCCTCATAAACACTTTAAAATTATTTTTTAGTTAATAGCCACAAGAGAATACTATAGCAAAAAAACTCCAAAGAGACAAATAGAAAATTATGCACTATATACAATAAAAACCCTACAAAATATGTAGGGTTTTTATTGTTATATTATTAACTTTGTAAGATTTTCATAAATTCTTCTCCAGTTATCGTTTCTTTTTCAATAAGATAACTAGAAAGTTCGTGTAGTTTATCTATGTTCTCTTGTAAAATATTTATAGCCTTTTCGTGAGCTTTTTTAATTATACTTAATACTTCTTCATCTATCTTTGTAGCAGTTGCTTGTGAACAAGCCAAAGAGGAATCGCCGCCTAGATACTGATTAGAAACCGTTTCTAGTGCCATCATATCAAAGTTTTTACTCATACCTAAGCGTGTTACCATATTTCTTGCTATTTTTGTTGACTGCTCTATATCATTAGCTGCTCCTGATGTACATGTTCCAAATATCAATTCTTCAGCAGCACGGCCACCTGTGAATGTAGCAATTTTATTAAGGGCTTCTTCTTTAGTCATTAGCACATTTTCTTCTTCTGCAATTTGCATTGTATACCCTAGAGCACCAGATGTACGTGGTACAATTGTAATCTTATGAACAGGTGCGGATTCAGTTTGTTTGGCCGCAACAATGGCATGGCCTATTTCATGGTATGCAATGATTTTCTTTTCCTTAGGAGAAATAACTGCGCCTTTTCTTTGATATCCAGCAATAACAACTTCTACTGATTCTTCAAGATCAATTTGTGTAACAACTTTTCTTCTATTCCTTACAGCACTTAGAGCACCTTCATTAATGATATTGGCTAATTCTGCCCCTGATGCCCCTGATGTTGCTCTTGCAATGGCATTAAAGTCAACACTATCATCAATTTTTATATTTTTAGAATGAACTTTTAATATAGATTCTCTTCCTGCTAAATCTGGTAGCTCTACAGGGATACGTCTATCAAATCTTCCAGGTCGAAGGAGTGCTTTATCCAGAGAATCTGGTCTATTGGTTGCTGCTAATATAACAACACCTTTTTCTCCACTAAAACCATCCATTTCAGTTAATAATTGATTTAGGGTTTGTTCTCTTTCATCATTACCCCCTAAACCACCATTGTCTCTTTTTTTACCTATTGTATCAATTTCATCAATAAATACAATACAAGGCGCCTTAGCTTGGGCTTCTTTGAATAAGTCTCTTACTCTAGCTGCCCCCATTCCAACAAACATCTCAACAAATTCTGACCCGGATATAGAGAAGAATGGTACTTTGGCTTCTCCTGCGACAGCTTTAGCAAGGAGTGTTTTACCTGTCCCTGGTGGTCCTACAAGTAATGCACCTTTTGGCATTATGGCACCAATTTCTTTATATTTATTAGGATTGTTAAGAAAATCTACAATCTCATTTAAAGCTTCCTTCGCTTCATCTTGCCCTGCTACATCTTTAAATGTTTTACCTGTTTCTGCTTCCACATAAACTTTGGCATTGCTCTTTCCAAAGCCCATAAGGTTATTACCACCCATTCTCTTTTGCATAGAATTCATAAGTAATCTACTGATTCCAACAAATAAAAGGATAGGGAAAACCCAAGTTAATATAAAATTCATAAGAGGTGAATTCTCTCGAGGGATCACTCTTGTAAATTTTACCCCTGCATTTTCAAGACGGTTGGTAAGATCTGGATCATTCATAACACCTGTTACAAATATTTTTTCTTCCCCTGCTTCATTGGTTGTTGAAAAAGCAATTTGATTGTCTTGAACCTCTACTTTTTCTATAATACCTTCTTCTATTTTAGATAAAAATGTGCCATAATCCGTTTCTGTAATATTTCTACTTATAAAATATGGAAATATAAAAGCATTTAAAAACATTACAATAATCATAATGGTCATATAGTAAAAAAATATGGGTTTTTTTGGATTTTTTTGATCTTTCATCATTCTAGCCCCCTTCTAAGGTCTTTATCTATTTTAAACTATTTTATTTCTGTGATAGCTTACCTTATTGTATATAGTCAATATTAACTCAATATGAACTCAGAAACAAAGTAATTTATTCAGAAAAACTCGCCTAATAAGTTATAGACGAGTTTGATAAAAACTATACCATTATTCGTTTTTTAAATACTTTAAAGATTAATATATTCATTAAGATTAAATACACAAGGCCAACAACATAATAACTCCAAAACCCAAGATTTAAAACCCCTTCACCTAATACAGATACACTAAAGGCCTTAACAGACCAAAAATTAGGTTCAAAAGAGAAGAAAAATTCCTTAGCATCTGTAAAAAACAATGAACCTATCGGTAAGACAATAATCATCCCAACTGCCTTTAACATTGCAAAACCTTCTATTTTATTGCTTGCTAAACAATTAATTGCCATAGCAGCAATTGAACTAAAAAAAGCGATAGAAAGAGGCACTAGAATCATTGCGTATAGTGGTACTTCAACAAGTCCTCTCATAATTAACAAGGATATTATTGAAGTCACCAGAGTCAATACATAACTCATTAAAAACCTAAACCCTACAAAAAAATTAAAACTTACAGGTGATACATCAATGGCATATAAAATCTTATCATCTCTGTCATCCAAAATAGAAAATCCAATAATGGCTCCAGTAATTAATGCGGTCATAAGCATTAACCCTGCCATTACAATATGATAAAATCCCGCCAAAGAAAAGTTAAATTGTTCTTCTGCATATGGAATAGCAAATCTTGCTATGGTTGATAAAAGTAATGGATAAAAGAGTAAAAAACGAAGCAAAGGATCACGAAGCCATTTTTTAACTTCATACGTCATATAATTTTTGCTCATATTACTCACCTCCATATTCTTTGGCACTAAAGACATCAAATTTCTTGGATACAAAGTAATACAAAATGCCTGCAAATCCAATAAGATAAGCTAAGCTAAAGCTAAATTCAAGAGTGTCTGGACTTTCAACAGAGGCCATTAATATCACCAAAGCTGCTCTTGTAGGATTGATAAATTGTACCCATTCAAACCAATTGGCAGTAATAATATGAAGGGCTTGAAGCAATGTAGGAATGGCAAGTACAAAAGTTCCAATAAATACCCACATTAGTAAATTGGTGAAATCCTGAGATTTGTAAGTAAATAAAATACCACAACAAGCAAAGACAAATGATACTAAAATGACACCACCAAAAATGCCAAAGTAATTAATGGATAAATCCCTAAAGATCACACCATAAATCAAAAGGATTGCTAATGTAATAACACTTGAAATAACGGTAGCAACAATCTTTGATATCAAATAATAATGCTTACTAATAGGCGTAACCATTAGACTTTTTAAGGCATTTTCTTGTTTTTCAAACATCATCCCTGCACCAATTAATAAGAATGACATCATTGTAGCATCCAGATATATAAACAGTGGAAAATAGGCATCTAAAGGGTTGACATTAATCAACTGAATCATAATAATCCATATTAATGAGGTGCCTAAGCTGGCATAAGTAATACCATACTTTAGCATTCTACTTTCTTCACATTTTAATAGCGTTATAAATTTACTCATAAGCATTCACCCCAGTAACTTTGATAAATATCTCATCAAGGGTCGTTTCTCCACTGTGAATTGTAATAACTTCTTTATTTCTAAGTATTTCAAAAAACCCATCGTTCTTTTGCAAAGTATCCATATCATATACTCTTGTCATCATACCATTATCATCTTTATATTCGACTTTTATTTCTCTTTTCCCATATCTTAGTTTCAAATCTTTTGGTGTACTAATCTCTCTTATTTCCCCATTGGTGATAAATGCCACACGATCACAAAGCTCTTCTACATCGTGCATCATATGAGTTGTTAAGAAAACTGTACCGCCATTGTCTCTAAACTCAGCGATCATATTTTTAACAATACGTGCATTTACAGGATCTAGACCACTTGTTGGCTCATCTAAAAACAACATTTTAGGATTATTAATTAAAGCTCTTGCAAAGTTCAATCTAGATTTCATACCTTTAGAAAATGAGGCTACTCTTTTATCTCTGTCTTCCCATAGCCCTAGTCTTTCAAGAATAGGCTGAATCTCTGCCCCATAAGGGTATAAATCACGGTAAAACTTCAAATTCTCAAGGGCTGTTAATTTTGAAAATAAAACTGGCATTTCAAACCCTACACCGATGTCATTAAAAATACTTTTATCGTAATCTTCAAGGTTTTTACCCATATAAGTAATTTCACCTTCATAATTCTTTAGTATTTTAGTCATTAACTTTTGTGTAGTGGATTTACCCATTCCTGAAGGCCCTAAAAACCCAAAGATCTCTCCTTGTGAAAACTCAAAGGAAATGCCTTTGATGGTATCCTCTTTATTGCCTGGATACTTGAATCTTAAATCGGAAACTTTAAACATAATCATCCATCCTCCCTAATTTGAAATGCCTTTTTTTATTATTTGAAACACACCATCGAATATTGTTCTTACTTCTTCTAATTCAGAATGTCTTTCATATATAAGTTTTATAGCCATATCCGATGTAGCGTTAGAAAACAAAAGTAAAATTGATTTATTATTAAGATCTTTACTAATGGCACCATTTTCTTTGTCTTTATTAATAATCCTTTCAAAAAATGGATAAAAACTCTCTAATCCTTGTTCAATCAGTTTCTTAATTTTCTTATTTTTTGAAGTCATTATATATGACCCAATGGTTAAATATTTGGGCTGGGAAAAGGCGAATTCTAATGCGCCATTAAATGAGCTATAATAAAAATCATAAAAACTCATATTCATTGCATTGTCCATAGTATCCTTTATATATGTTAATTTTTCAGTTTGTATAATATTAATAATATGAAAAATGACATCGTCTTTGTCTTCAAAATACTGATAAAAACTACCACGAGCTATCTTAGCCTCTCTAACGATATCCGCCACATCTGTTTCATCAACACCTTTTGAAGCAAAAACATCTATAATGGCCTCTGTAATTCTTTTTTTCTTCTCATCTGGTAAATTCTCAAATCTCTGAGTTGGCATTAGTACCTTCCTTTCAATAAAATTCAAAAGTGACACATCTGTCATCTTTAAGATACCATAAAAGTGACACACGTGTCAATCTTTATTGTTTAATTTTTATACTTTTTCAATAGCCTTTTATTCCTACTATAAATAGTGTTTAACAATGACAGCTTTTTTTTCATATGGTATAATTTAGAAAAACCTAAGATACATTAGATTTCATAGGAAGTCTATTTCATTAAAAACTCTATCACAATAAAATAACTTAACTTTAAGGAGTTGCTTACATATGAAAAACGATTATAGCTATCATGATAAAGTGGATATAAATAATTCTCTAAAACTAAGAGAATTAATCAATGTGCTCCCCCCTTTTGCATTTGAATTTTTTAGAGGCATTGAGCCAACGACATCCTCTAGGACAAGAATTGCTTATGCTTATGATTTAAGAATCTTTTTTGATTACATTCTTAGCTTTCATGATGATTTTAAAGAAAAAGCATTAAAGGATATGATTGTAGATGATCTAATGATTATCTCACCAACGGATATAGAGAAATACATAGAATATCTTAGTTATTATTATAAAGATGAGAAAGAGCATAAAAACAAAGAACGTGGCAAGGCAAGAAAAGTTGCTTCTCTAAGGACTTTTTATAACTACTTCTATAAAAAACAAAAAATCAGCGGCAATCCTGCTCTACTAGTAGATTTGCCAAAAATCCACGATAAAAATATTACAAGATTAGAAATTGACGAAGTAGCAAGGTTATTAGATGAAGTGGAGTCTGGTGATCAATTAACAACTTCTCAAAAAAAATTCCATAAACACACTAGAGACAGGGACCTAGCTTTGCTTACTGTACTTTTAGGTACAGGCATAAGGGTTTCTGAATGTGTTGGCTTAGATATAAATGACATCGACTTTGATGTGAATGGTATTCGAATTGTTCGAAAAGGTGGGAATGAAGTTATAATATACTTTGGTGATGAAGTCAGGGAATCTTTACTTACTTACTTGGAGATAAGAAATAAAGTTATACCTGCTACTGGACATGAAAATGCTCTGTTTTTATCCTTACAGAATAAAAGATTATCTGTTAGAAGTGTTCAAAATCTAGTAAAAAAATACTCTAAGGTTGTTACGAAGCTTAAGAATATATCTCCTCATAAACTGAGAAGTACTTATGGCACCAATTTATACCGTGAAACAGGTGATATTTATCTTGTTGCTGATGTCTTAGGACATAAGGATGTTAATACCACCAAAAGACACTATGCACAAATAGAGGATGAAAGACGAAGAAGTGCAGCGAAGGTTATAAAACTAAGAAATTGACATATCTATGAGATATAAAAAGAACAAATAGAACACAAAGGGACGCTTCTCCTGTGTTAGTGTTAAGTCAGAAAAAAATAAGAAAAGCCATATGGCTTTTCTTAAAAAATATATAAGGGGTGAGAACGAATCAATAATTAGATTCGTTGCTAGCTAAGTTAGGTATTATCAGATATTCTCCTGCAATTATTTTGTCAGTACTAAGATTATTAATCACTTTTACTTCTTGTATGTATGTATTAATCGTATAGTAATTAGCATCCATATTATCCTTTGCAATGCTCCAAAGTGTATCACCATATTCAATGGTTATAACACTAAATATCTTTTCTGGATGATCAATATTCCCTCTAACAACATTTGAACTATTGAAAAAACTAGATTGAATAAAAACAACACACATAATAATCAATATTATAATTAAACCTTTTCTTTTCAAAATAATCGCCCCCGAACATCTGTTTGTTTTATTATATCGAACATACATTCTATTGTCAATGGTTTTTTGCAAAAAAAGGAACATTTGTTTGTAATGTGTAAATTAATATGTTATAATAACTAAAACCTTAAGAAATTGTAAATTATTTCAATTTACCCATAAACACTATGCTACAAGTGTACAAAATTATAAAGCACAATAATTGTTGAGGTGAGAATTATATGAGTAAAGGAACAGACAAACAAGAAAAAATATTAAATTTCATAAAACAAGAATTACTTAATAAGGGTTATCCACCTTCAGTTAGAGAGATATGTACTGCTGTAGGTTTTAAATCTACTTCTACCGTACATGCACATTTAGAAAAACTTGAGGAAAAAGGTAAAATTAGAAGAGATCCAACAAAACCTAGAGCCATTGAAATAATAGATGAATCCTATAACCCTCTAAGACAAGAAATGGCAAGCATTCCTATTGTAGGTCGTATAACTGCTGGACAACCCATTTTAGCTGTCGAGAATATTGAAAGTTATTTTCCTATTCCTACGGAGTATTTACCTAATGAAACTACATATATGTTAAAAGTTGAAGGCCAAAGTATGATTAATGCAGGGATTTTTGATGGTGACTTAATTTTAGTTAAGCAACAAAATTATGCTTACGATAGAGATATTGTAGTTGCTATGTTAGATGATTCCGTAACAGTAAAAAGGTATTTTAAAGAAGACAATCATATTCGGTTACAACCAGAAAACGATTCTATGAACCCTATTATGGCTGAAAATGTATTGGTTTTAGGCAAGGTTATTGGATTGTTTAGGAGATTTTAGGAAAGTAGTCATTTCCTAGCATATAGTAAAAGTCTGAGGCTCTCGCCTCAGACTTTTTATTTTGCTTCTAATAATGCATCTACAATATTTATGACATAGAAGATTCTATGCTGATTGAGGTAATCGTGAATGACTACCGCCTCACATTCATCCCTAATGCCTTTAATGCCTTTTTTAATCCAAACAACTTCTGTAGTATAGTCATTATCTTGTGCCTGTTCTGTTATTTCAATAGCATCTTCAGAAGGAATGCTTCTTTTGTTATAGATAACTTCCTTATTAAAATCCACAACCCAGTCCCCTAATTCATACTTGACTCTCTCATTAACATAAGACACATTACAATCCTGCTCATAATTAAGATTATATAAAAATTTTAAATGCTTACTTCCATAGTTTGTAATCCAATTGTATTTATCTTTTATGTACATCTCATTAGCTTTTTTCTGAAACAGTTCTAATTGCTTTAATCTATCATTTTCTTTCATTTGTAATTCTTCTACCTCTTGTCTTAGCAGCTCTTTTCTTTCTTCAAGCATTACAAATTTTTCACGAAGTTTTCTAACCAATTCAATATAATATTCAAAAGCCTTTTGAATGATTTTATTGGGAGAATCCTTTACACTAAATGTGTAAAAATCACTGGTCTCATTGTTAATACATATTTCTAATTTAGGCTCTTCAATAACTACTCTATTGCTTGTAATTGGTAATTTATCATCTATAAATACTTTACCGGAAGAACTTACGATACTTTCCATATCTACAGGTAATCCAAATAAATAATATATATCATTTATATACGATAAATTAATATACAAATAATTTTGATATGTTCTCGTCGATAAGTTTTTAAAATCAACTGTTAAATTGATATTGGATAAATCTTTAAAATGGGGTATTAATTCAAATAATCTTTTATGAACATCTGAGGTAAGCTCATTCAAATTGAATGACTGCTCCCAAATCGTTATATCTCCACTCTTTTTTTTCAAAAACTTTTTTGGTACATTATCAGAGTAATAAATAAGATTATATATAGCCATTTATAAAACCTCTTCTCCCTCAAATCCTTGCAAGCAAGTTTGAAATTTCATTGTCATATCACCCTTGTAGCATGCCTTTCGCTATACTACAGGCACAAGGTTTCAATGAAAGCATTAATTTCAAATCCTTGCAAGCAAGTTTGAAATTAATACTTTCATATATATTTTAGAACTTGTACTATAATTGGTCAAGCACAAACTTTGTCGTAATATGAAAGGCAATAGATTATTAAGTCATCTATTGCCTTCTGTTTTAAATTCAACTACTATATTTAATTATTTACATCTTGTAAATTGATTTCTTTACCATCTCTCCATACTCTTTCAAGGTCATAGAACAATCTATCTTCTTTTCCAAATATGTGGATAATAACATTACCATAGTCTAAAAGAACCCATGTACCTGTTGAATATCCTTCTTTTTGCTTAGCAAAATAACCCTCTTTTTCTAATGCTTCTTCAGTATTATCAATTAATGTCTTTACATGATTAATATTATTACCATGAGCTATAATGAAATAGTCTGCTAAAACTGTAACGTCTCTAATATCAAGAACCTTTATATCTTCAGCTTTTTTATCATCTAATGCATCATAAATTATTTTAACCATATCTTTTGAATTATCACTCATTATTTTATCTCCTTTTTTATATAAAACAATACTACTTTAATTTATCTAGATAAAAATCATAGGTTTCTTTTGTTAAAGAATCCATTGGTCTCTTTTTTTCTTCTAAATAATCAATAGTATTTTTTAGTATTTTAATTAAGCATAAATCTAAATCAATAAAAGCTAGGGGCCTTAACTCTTCTAGATCTTTTTGTATTCTATTTGGCTCAATATAATCAGCCACATATATGATTTTATCTAATAAGGTCATGCCAGGCCTTCCAGTGGTATGATACTGAATGGCATCTAAAACTTCCTTATCTTCTACTTTGTATTTTGTCTGTGCAATTACTGTACCAACTTTTGCATGTAACAAATCTGGCCAATTCATTTCTATGGTATTTATATCAATATTGTTTTTTGCACATAGCTTTAATTTTTTGTTATTAGATAAATCTTTCCCACAATCATGCAATAAACCTGCAATTTCTGCTTTTTTTAAATCGTATTCATATTTCATAGCTAAACATATAGCTGTATATGAAACGCCGATAGAATGATTGTATCTATACATCTTTAAATCTTTTTTTAGCTTTTTTTTAATTGTATGTGTTTCATATTTCATCAAAACACCTCAAATTTATTTGTACAAATCATTCATGTATATATAATTTTCTACATCTTTAGGGACAAAATACTTTATGGTTTTTCCATATTTCACTCGATCTCTAATATCTGATGAAGAAATATCTATGGTTGGCATATTCAAAATATGAACAGAGGTTTTAAATTTTTTCTCTATAACTCTTTTTTGTTGCTTTAATCTATCCATGTTCTGATCATTTCTTGCAGCAACCACTAATTTACACATTGATAAAAGTATTTCTGGAGCTTTCCATTTTTCAATATTATAAAATGAATCGGATCCGATAATAAAATAGTAATCTGTATTATTATTTTCTTTTTTTAGTACTTCTAATGTTTCATAAGAATACGATATGCTTTTTTTATCTAGTTCAATAGGTGAAACCTCAAAATGATTATTGTCATCTATAGCCAAATCAACCATTTTTAATCGATCTTTCTTAGAAACAATTTCTTCTTCTTGTTTATGTGGTGGTATACCTGCTGGAATAAAAACCACAGAGTCTAGCTCCAAATTTTCATAAGCACTTTCTGCTAAGATTAAGTGTCCAAAGTGTATTGGATTAAAAGTTCCACCCATAATACCCATTTTCATTTTTTTATGCATAGCTACTCCTTAATAAAATACAATATAATTTCTTATTGAATTAAATAGTACATTAGCATTATTATTATTAAAAACATAATTCAATTCATCTATTGATGTAAATGGTTGATCTTTTCTAAAGGCAATTATATCTTCCACTATTTTAGTGGTTATATCTTTGTGTAATAAAAACAATTCTTCTTTAGAAGCAGTGTTAATATTGGTATAAAAACTGAAGAGTCCAACACTTTTTTTATAATCAAATTGCAATTGATTCGTATTTCTATAAAATACATTAGGATTAAATCTTTTCCCTTCATCTTCAGTTAACTTCAAATAACCAACCACTAAATCTTTGCTGGCTAAGTTAATATTAATAAATGTTTTTGTATTATCTTCTACTATAATATATGGTCTTACTTCATTATAGAGACTTGAACCAATAACAGAAACTAAATCTTCTTCTTTATATATTGGTCTTGCCTTTACAATTAGTTCTGCAAAGTGTTTTTTTGTGTTATAATACATTTCTCTTCTACCGAATAATGATATTAATTCATTCAAAGATGCTGTATTAATATTTGTAAATGCTGTAAAGTTTGTATGTTCAAATTGTAAATCAACGCTAGTTACATTGGTCCCAAAATGTAATATCTCAGACACATTTTTATAAATATAATTATGCTTTCTCACATCAACGATTTGATTTGCAATAGAAGCTGATAAATTTGATGCATCAACAATTTCCTTGGCAGTTGCAGTATTAATATTTATAATATTTTCATTCTGTATACTTCTCTTATTATCTAATGTTATAAATCTTTCAAAATAGGAATAATCTCTTGTTATAGGCTTTAAATCCTCAATAGTCTTTATATCATTAAATAATCTATAATGGACCAAGCTATCTAATGCCACTTTTTGATTACTCGCACTAGGAAACAATGTTTGTAATTCATATTCATTTGCATATTTAACATTTGTTACTACAGATATTTTATCTCTATTTTTATTAAACCAATTATGATTAATAAGATGATCCGCAAACTTTATTTCTTCTATTGAATTAAAAGGATTTCGATTTCTATAATTTATGATCCTTGATGCCATATAAGCATTGGTATCTTCTAATAAATTCATTAATTGAGTCTGGGAAGCTGTATTAATATTAACTCGGTTTTTTTGTTCAAAAAATGAACTTCCATCCTCATTCCAAATGCCAATCAAATTACTCTTTGCGTATTCCTCTGCTCTTTTCAAGTAATGATAGCGTTCAGTTTGTGAATATCTGTCATCTACTTTTGCTAATCCCATTTCGATTAGATTCAAATTAAGCAAATCATTATATTCAAGGTATAAATACACTTGTTCAAAATTATTACGATCTACAGGTAATTTGTTTTGATTACTTCCCCTACTTAATATAAAATTCTTTCCTAGCAAATGATTGTGGGCATAGTCAAAAGCTTCTTGATTACTTTCAGTATTTACACCTATTAAACGTACTATTTTTTCTGTAGGCTTATTACCAAGATTATCTATTACTTTAAAAACTTCACCATCAATGATCTCAATAATTCTAGCAACAGTTATATTGTCTTCTCTAAAATCAAGATAATAACTTGCACCTACAGTCCCAATATTAATAAAGCATATGGATACAATTAATAAAACTGAAAAAAACTTTTTCATTAGTATATCCCCCCTATTTACTATAATTTAATATTATAATTCAATTTTTGGTTTATCTTTTGATTTTTTGTATAATATTATCTTTCTACCAATTACTTGAACAACAATAGATTTGGTTCTTTCAGATAAAACAATTGCCATTTCTTTTGGTTCTTCATAACAATTCTTCAATACACTAATTTTAATCAACTCTCTAGCTTCAAGGGCCTCTGCAATTGCTTTTGTTAAATCAGGTGTAATACCTGATTTGCCTATTTGAAATATTGGTTCTATATTATGAGCAAGACTTTTAAGTTGTGCTCTTTGTTTACTTGTGATTATCATCATATACCTCCTAGTATTATTTATTTATAAAAATCAAACTCAAGATCATAAATTTGTACTGTGTCACCTTCTTCAATTCCAAGTTTTTCCAATTCTTCGATAACCTTGTTATCACGTAAAAACTTCTGGAAGAAGTCAAATCCTTTTTCATTATCTAAGTTAGTATATCCTAACATTCTGTCAATCTTAACACCTTCAACTGAATATAGGTGATCTTCAATTTTTTCTACCTTTATAGGCTCATCGATGTTAAGTTCATCCTCAATAAAGTATTCTTTCTCAAATACAATTGGTTCATCATCTAACTTAGAAAGGATTTCTCTTACTTCATTTAACAGTTCTTGTACCCCTTTTCCTGTTACAGCAGAAATAGGGAATACTTTTATACCATGTGGCTCAAATTCTGCTTTTAACTCTTCTATTGGCTCATCTGAATCTAAGACATCAATCTTATTGGCTGCGATTACCTGAGGCCTGTTAAGCAATTCTTCATTGTATGCTGCCAGTTCCTTATTAATAGCTTTTATGTCTTCTACTGGATTTCTACCTTCTACTGAAGCTGCATCTACTATATGGATAATTGTTTTAGTTCTTTCAATATGTCTTAAAAACTCAAGACCTAAACCAATCCCTTCACTTGCCCCTTCAATTAATCCAGGAATATCAGCAATAACAAATCCTTTGCCTTCTTTAAAATCTACAACACCTAAATTTGGACTTAAAGTTGTAAAGTGATAATCTGCAATCTTTGGACGGGCATTTGTAACTCTTGATAAAAATGTTGATTTACCAACGTTTGGAAACCCAACCAATCCTACATCTGCAAGTACTTTCAACTCTAATTTTACCCAAATTTCTCTAGATTTTTGTCCTGGTTGTGCATATTCAGGTGCTTGCATTGTTGGTGTGGCATAATGTTGATTCCCTTTACCACCGCGACCACCTTTTAAGATGATTTCTTCCATACCCTCTATCGCTAAGTCGGCAATAACTTTACCTGTTTCTTCGTCTTTAATTACAGTACCTTTAGGCACTCTTATAATAAGATCCTCACCATCTGCACCATGTTTTCTCTTTTTCATTCCGTTTTGACCATTTTCAGCTTTATACTGTTTGTTGTTTCTAAAATCAGAAAGGGTGTTAAGTCCTGAGTCCACTTTAAAAATGATGTCTCCGCCTCTACCGCCATCTCCACCATCTGGTCCACCATTAGGGATATACTTTTCTCTTCTAAAACTTACAGAACCGTCTCCACCTTTACCAGATTTAATAAATATTTTCACTCTATCTATAAACATTATTTCACCTCTATTAGACTAATGTAGATTCATTTTAATATAGTATGTCTTGTTAATAAGGCACCAAATTCTTACTGTTTTTTCCATGTTTATTATATTACATTTATCGTCAAATTTATAGTATTTATGAACATTTAATTGCAGATTCCATATTTACTTATTATTGTACTATTGCTCCATTATTATAATACAAAATGAACATATATTTTTCTTTTGTATCCCTTATAATTTATTCCCTTAAAAACAAGACTAAACAATGAACCCACTTAAACTTACATTATTATCCATTTATCAAAATGTTAAAATAAAAAGCTTCAAGCCATTTGACTTGAAACTTTTTTAAGAGAAGAAATTATTAACAAGTATTAATTTCTTATTATTCGTTTGAAGCTACTGGGTATACAGAAACTTGTTTTTTGTCTCTGCCTTTTCTTTCAAATCTTACAACACCGTCAACAAGGGCAAATAAAGTATCATCTCCACCACGTCCAACGTTATTTCCTGGATGGATTTTAGTACCACGTTGTCTGTAAAGAATGTTACCAGCTCTTACTACTTGACCGTCTGCTCTTTTTGCACCTAATCTTTTAGATTCTGAATCCCTACCATTTTTAGTAGATCCAACCCCTTTTTTATGTGCGAAAAACTGAAGGTTAATTCTTAACATTGGTTACACCTCCTTAAATGAGACCTGTATATATTGCGTTCCATATTCACTTTCAATTCCATTTAAACCAAGTATAAGTGTATCTAGTAACAATTTTGTTTCTTTAGATACCTTATTATTAAACTTAATTGTTATTAAGCCTTCTTTTTCATTTTCATCTATATGAAATGAATCAGGTGTAAATGACTCAATGGCATTCACTGTGTTGATTATAAGAACAGATACAGCAGCGCATATAACATCATTGCCGTGTTCACCATAACCAGCATGGCCTTTTGAAGTAAATCCAATAATATCTTGGTCTTTTTTTATAAAATTAACTTTAATCATAATCGATCCTATGCGTTAATTTTTTCAATTTTTATTTTTGTAAATGGTTGTCTGTGTCCTTGTTTTTTGTGATAACCTTTTTTAGGTTTATACTTGTAAACAATGATTTTTTTGCTTTTTCCTTCTTCTACTACAGTAGCTGTAACAGAAGCGTTAGCCACTAAAGGACTTCCAACAGAAACAGATCCATCTTTGCTTACCATAAGAACTTCGTCAAAAGTTACTGCTTGACCAGCTTCTACATTAAGTTTTTCAACTTTAAGTGTATCACCTTCAGCAACTTTGTATTGTTTACCACCAGTTGTTATAATAGCGTACATATAGGCACCTCCTATCGTCCTAGACTCGCCGAAATATGGTGACTGGTATTATTTACCAATGCTTAAGACCTCTTCGAGCGGCATACCACTAATGAATGATAGCATAAAGGGTAATTCAAGTCAAGTATTTTTTTAAACTCACTATACATTAAAATTTAAATTATCAAACTATAACGCCTTCCTTTAAGAATGCAGATACATATTTTCTTTGTTTTTTTATACAGACTTTTAGCCAATCCTTTTTAATTTTTTCACATCACCTTAATTCTATTCTTATAACCTTAAAGGACATCCTTCTTATTTTTTTCCAAATGTATATAGCATTCATTAATGTACTTATAAAATATTGACATCTATATTAGTATATATTACAATTACATACATACTATTCATATATGTTTTATAGGAAATTAAGATTTGTTATTCTTTAGAATGTTTTTTACCAAAGCAAAGGTCATAAATTGAATTTATAGAATTATAAAATATACATTAAGAAAGGAGCTTTCTATGGAAACTTCAGTTAATATAATAAGCAATAATAAAACTTTAAGAGGGGTTTTACATACACCAGATATTCAAAATAGTAAGTATCCTATAGTAATGATTTTTCATGGATTCGGCGGGAATAAAATGGGACCACACTTCCTATTTGTAAAACTATCAAGATTATTAGAAAAATACGGCATCGCAAGTATACGCTTTGATTTTGGGGGAAGCGGTGAAAGTGATGGTGAATTTATTGATATGACCTTAGATAGTGAGTTAGAAGACGCAAGAAATGTTTTAGATTATGTTAAATCATTAGAACAAATTGACCCATCCAAAATTGGGGTCTTAGGATTCAGTATGGGGGGCGCTATCGCTAGCTTGCTAGCAGGAGAAAATCCTAATGAAATAGATAGGTTAACCCTCTGGGCTCCTGCAGGAAATATTGGAGAAATTGTAATCAATAATTTTATTGGAAAGGGCTATTCTGACTTCGTAAAAGATGGCTATTACAACTATGAAGGATTAAAATTTGGCAAAAACTTTGTTGAGAATGTTACCAGTACGGATGTTTTCAATCTGGCTTCGCCCTATACTAAAAAAGTTCTATTGATTCATGGCAACGCTGATGAGGTTGTTTCATTAGAAGCTTCAAAAAAATATCTTAAGATATACGGAAGTTCTTCTGAATTAATCATCATAGAGGATGCAGATCATTTATTCAGTCATCATTTATGGTCTGATAAGGTATTAGAAAAAACAGTTGATTTTTTTGTTGAGACATAGGTTATTTATATAAATAACAAGTAAAATAAGGTCAGAAAACCTCTGACCTTATTGATTTTCAAAGTAATGCATTCTTAAAATCATCTATAATATCATCTATTTCCTCTAGCCCAAGGGATACCCTAATAAGATTATCCGTTATACCTAACCTTTCTCTTTCTGTTTTAGGTATTGCAGCATGAGACATCTTAACAGGATAGGAAACAATTGTTTCAACGCCACCTAAGCTCACCGCTACCGCTGCGAGAGTCACCTTCTTCATAAAACTTCTTGCTCTTTCAGGTGTGTCTGTTTTAAAGGACAAAACAGCGCCACTACCTTCTGCTTGTGATAAATGCAACTCTTTACCTGGATGATTCTTTAACCCTGGATAATAGACTTCTGTTACCCCATCTTGTTTTTCAAGCCAAGTGGCAAGTTCTAAAGCGTTTTTTTGTTGAAAATCCATTCTTACTTTTAGAGTCTTTATACCTCTTAATAACAACCAACTGTCTTGTGGCCCTAAAATAGCACCGAAACCATTTTGAACAAAATAAACTTTTTTGGCCAATGCCTCACTATTAACAACAACTAAACCACCTATTACATCACTATGACCACCTATAAACTTTGTAGCACTATGAATAACGATATCCATACCTAAGTCAATAGGCCGTTGCAATAAGGGTGTCATAAAAGTATTATCAATAATGGTTAGAATATTATGTTCCTTTGCTATTTTAACAACACCTTTTAAGTCTGTTACTTTTAATAATGGATTGGATGGTGTTTCTAAAAAAATTGCTTTTGTATTCTTTTTTATATTTTTTCTAATATTTTCTATATTTGTCACATTAACAAAAGTAATCTCGATACCAAATTTATTAAAAAATTTACTTGCAACCCTATGAGTGCCTCCATAAACATCTTCACATACAATAATATGATCATCCTTTTCAAAAATTGAAAGAACAGATGAAGTAGCTGCCATTCCAGAAGAAAAAGCAAAACCTTTATACCCACCTTCAAGAATTGCTATAGTTTCCTCAAGGGCCTTCCGAGTTGGATTCCCCGATCTAGAATAATCAAATTCAACGGGTCCATCAATATCTTTTTGATGAAATGTTGACGCCTGATAAATAGGAATGCTTAATGCTCCTGTTTTTTCATCTATTTCATTACCATTATGAATCAATCTTGTTCCAAATTTCATATTATTCCTCCTTCATTGCTTGTTCAAGGTCATTAATTAAATCATCTACATCTTCTATACCCACTGACAATCTTAATAGCTTATCATTAACCCCAATTTTTTCTCTCATTTCTTTTGGTATTGCTGTATGCGTTTGTTTGATAGGATAGGTAATAAGACTTTCTACACCACCTAAACTTTCTGCATAAGAAATAATTTTTACATTTTTCAATAGCTTATTAACTGTTTCAACATTTTTAACTGCAAAAGATAGCATTCCCCCAAACCCAGAGGCTTGATTTATTGATATCTCATACCCTTTATGATCCTCAAGGCCTACATAATTTACTTTTTCTATTTCTTCTTTTTCTGTTAACCATTTTGCAATTTCCATTGCATTCTCTTGCTGTTTTTTTAACCTAATGCCTAAAGTTTTCATACCTCTAAGAATCAACCAGCTGTCAAAAGGAGATAATATTGCGCCAATTGTTTTTTGTAGCAATTGAATGGGTTCTATTAACTTTTCATCTTTAACGACAACAAATCCTGCTAAAGTGTCGTTGTGTCCTCCCAAATACTTTGTGCCACTATGGAGTACTATATCAGCACCTAATTCCAAAGGACGTTGATAATAAGGTGATAAAAAGGTATTGTCTACAATAACTAAAATGGATTGTTGTTGTTTTAATGCACTTATTTTTTTGATATCCGTTACTTTCATCATTGGATTTGAAGGTGTTTCAATATAAATCCCCTTAGTCTTTTCATTAATACAGGTTTGTAATTCTTCTATATTACTTGTATCAATATAAGAAATCTTTATACCATTTTTTTTAGAAACTTGTTCAAACAGTCTATACGTGCCACCATATAAATCATCTGAAACAATGATATGATCACCTGGATAAAACAATTCTAAAGTTGTAGAAATCGCTGCCATACCACTAGAAAATGCAAAACCTGCTGTACCATTTTCAAGAGTAGCAATTGCTTTTTCAACTTCCTGCCTTGTAGGATTATTCTCTCTTGAATAATCAAATCCTGTTGATTGATCCACTCCTGGGTGTCTAAAAGTAGCACTTTGATAAATTGGGAAACTTATGGCACCTGTGACTTGATTTTCACCTCTGCTGCCATGTACAATTTTTGTTTCAATACCCAAACCTTCTTTTTTCATTGCTTCACAGCCTTTCAATATGTTAAATAAATTATCTTACCCTTTATATATTACTTATAAAAATGAGAACTTTACTATACTGACCAAAAGAAAAAAACCTTCCTAAGTAGGAAGGTTTTTTCTTCCTCTTATCTTTCAGCTTTTTGCTGCAGGATTTAGCACCACTGCATATATTTATGCCGGTTGCTGGGTTTCATCGGGCCAGTCCCTCCACCACTCTTTATAAGAGTTGTCATATTAAATTATTGTATTAGATTATCATACCAGTAAAGTTGTGTCAATATTTTTAACCTTTTACAATCATTTCAATTTCTATACTTGCTCCCATTGGCAAAGCTGCTACACCAATTGCTGAACGTGCAGGATATGGGGGTGTAAACTTATTTTTATACACTTCATTCATACCAGCAAAATCATCCATATTGGTTAAGAACACCGTTACTTTAACCACATCATCAGAGGTCAATCCTGCCGCTGCCAAAACGTTAAAACAATTTTCAAAACACTGCTCCGTTTGAGCTTTGATATCCCCTTCTACAATTTTACCTGAAGCATCAAGGGGTAATTGACCTGAACAAAAAATAATATCTCCTGCATAAGCAGCATGGGAATAAGGTGCAATAGGTGCTGCGCCAGCTGCATTAAATGTTTTTCTAGTCATTAATAGCACTCCTTCTTATCTTAGCTTTTTCATATTTTAATCTTGTTTTTCTTTATCTTTTATTATATCTCTTAACTTTATTCTAATCAACATATAGTATCTTATTTTGCATCTCTACATATAATATTTATAACCAAATCAAGTTACTTTTACAGTAAGCATTGACATAAATCAAGCTATACTATATAATAATCCCAACTAAATTATGTTAAATTCTATGAAGAGAAAAGTATCTATAGTGTTTTTTATAGCGATCAGGAGATGGTGAAAGTCCTGAAGAAACTTATAGAGAAAAAGGGTCTCTGAGAATCTTATTCGAGCTTTGGCAAGAGTAAGACGCTAACTGCGTTAAAGTTTCGAGTGGACTTATGTCAATTAGAGTGGTACCGCGGATTACTCCGTCTCTTGTTATAGAGGCGGTTTTTTATTACCATTTTATAAAAAATTTTTATATCTAGGAGGATTATTATGAATAAATTTATTAAACAATTAAGCCACATCTTTGAAGATACTTTTGAGCAATGTGGTTATGACAGATCTTATGGAACCGTTACAGTGTCTAACCGTCCTGACTTATGTCAATTCCAGTGTAATGGTGCTTTGCCAGCTGCTAAGAAATTCAAGCAATCTCCTATTGAAATTGCTAATAAAGTTCTTGAGGCTTTAAAAGACAATCCGATCTTTAAGTCCATTACAACAGCAGGTCCAGGGTTTATTAATATTATTTTAGAAGATGAATACTTAGTCAATTATATTAATGAATTGTCAAAAGAAAACAAATACGGATGCGCCGACCTTTTAGAACCAAAAACAATAATGGTAGATTATGGCGGTGCCAATGTTGCAAAACCGTTACATGTAGGTCACTTACGCTCTGCTATTATTGGTGAAAGCATCAAAAGAATCTCACGTTTCTTAGGCCATAACGTCATTGGCGATGTTCATTTAGGAGACTGGGGCTTACAAATGGGTATGGTGGTTTCAGAAGTAAAACGACGTCAACCAGACTTACCATACTTTGATGAAAACTATACAGGCGAATACCCTACCAAAGCACCTTTTACAATTAATGAATTAGAAGAAATCTATCCTGCTGCCAGTGGTCTGGCTAAAACCGATCCTGCAGCAATGGAAGAAGCTAGAAAAGCAACGGCTGAATTACAAAAAGGCCGTAAAGGGTATATGGCTTTATGGAAGCATATTCTTGATGTTTCTGTTGCAGACCTTAGAACAAACTATGGTAATCTTAATGTAGAATTTGATTTATGGAAAGGCGAAAGTGATTGCCAACAACATATTGATTATATCGTTGATTATCTTAAAGAAAATAATTACACAACCGAAAGTGATGGGGCTTTGATTGTTGAAGTGGCTGAAGAAACAGATACTTACAATGTACCTCCATTCATTGTTTTAAAATCAGATGGTGCTTCTTTATATAGCACGACCGATTTAACAACCATTTGGGAAAGAGTAAAAGATTATAACCCTGATCGAATTATATATGTAGTTGATAAAAGACAACAACTTCACTTTGAGCAAGTATTTAGATGTGCTAAAAAATCTAAAATTGCTAACGATGATCTTTCCCTAGAGTTCTTAGGCTTTGGTACAATGAATGGCAAAGATGGTAAACCATTTAAAACAAGAGAAGGTGGTGTTATGCGCCTTCAAGACTTAATTCAAATTATTAAAGACAATGTACGTGATAAACTAAGAGACAATAGTGGCTTTACTCCTGAAGAAACTGAAGAAATCGCTCGTAAAGTTGGTTTATCTGCTTTAAAATATGGCGATTTATCTAACCAGGTAACAAAAGACTATGTGTTTGATATAGACCGTTTCTCTTCTTTTGAAGGTAATACAGGACCATATATTCTGTATACCGTTGTAAGAATCAAATCCATTTTAAGAAAAGCCAATGAAGAAGGTTTATCTGCTTCCAAAATCATTGGAGCTTATAGCGATACTGAAAGAGATTTATTATTAACCATTTCAAAATTCAATGAAGTCATAGAAGGAAGCTATTTAGACAAAGCACCTAATCGAATATGCGAATATGTTTATGAGCTATCTAATTTATTTAATAAGTTTTATCATGAAACTAAAATTTTATCTGAAGAAAACATTGGTAAAAAATCATCTTGGATTGGACTTATAACTTTAACTAAAGATATATTAGAAACTTGTCTTGATCTTTTAGGCATTGAAACACCTGAAAGAATGTAATTTTCTATTGATAAAGAGGACTATTTGAAGTCCTCTTTTGTCTTTTAATGGTTTCAGTTCATATATTTATTACCATGTTTTTTTCTAATTAATTTCCAATTTCCTACCATACTAAATAAAGGAGGTACTATTAAATTTATATTTATCTTTGTTAAAGAAAGGAGTAGATCTTATGTTTTTTAAAAAAGGTATACTATCTACTGGTCTTTCATTTGCCATACTTCTACCCTCTGCTTCTCTATCACATGGTCATGCCTTGTCAGATCACACCGTTTTTTTTCATTCTTCTGCCATAGTAGCTGAAGATGAAAAAACTGAATTCTCTCCAGACATTAAAGAAAAAGCTAAAGACTTAAAATCTAAGTTTAAAAAAGGTGAAATAACCGAAGACCATTACCATGAAGAGATGAAAAAAATCAAACCTAAAAAATGTAGTCATAAAAGAGGGTCAAAACTTTCTGCTGAAGATAAAGCAAAATTAAAAGCACTTAAAGCTCAATTAGAAAATGGCGAGATAACAACACAAGAATTCAAAAAACAGTTTAAAGGGCTCCAAAATAAAGAATAGTATTTCTTGCAACTAATGTGCCTCCTAAAAAGAGATAGATAAAAAATTTATCTATCTCTTTAATCATACCACTCACCTACTGTCTTAAACTATACTAACCCCTTCTCAACTTTTTATATCATATCTTTTTACCTTTATCAACTGTGAAAGACTATTTATCGAATAATTCTTCACAAAAAAACACCTATCCCATAGATAAATGTTTTTGAGAGTGACGAAGTCACTTTGTTCTAATCTAAAAATCCTTGTGCTCATATATAAAGGTATCTCTTTGAATTTTATTACTGAATTTTTCTCTTATCCATCTTTTATAAATGATTCTTGTCACTGGAATAATTAAAGTGAACCCAATTATATCTGTTAAGATGCCGGGAGTTAATAATAAGGCCCCACCAATTAACACACATAACCCGTTAATAAGTTCCTCGCCTGGTAAATGACCTGTGCTTAGTTCATTTTGAATCCTACTAATGATCTGTTTTCCTTCACTTTTAGCCATATAGGCCCCTATTATCCCTGTTGTAATAACTAGTAAAATAGTATAACCCCAACTGGTTTTACTAGCTATTTCAATTAATACATACAATTCAACCAATGGCATAACTGTAAATAGCAACACGAGTTTGGTAAAGATATTTTGTTTTTTCATTAGATTCACCCAATCTATTATTTGCTTTTGTAATGGGATTGTACAAATATTTATATACAATTTTCTAAGTCCTCATATGCCTTTTTTACACCTTGAGCAAGTTGATCACTACAAGAAGTTAATTTTCTCTCGCATATAATACCTGAACATTTTTCTATTATTTTCTCTACTGTCCATCCATCAATTAAATGCGATATTGCTTTTAAGTTGCCGTTACAACCATCTACAAATTCAACATTTGTTATTACATTATCATTTATATCAAATGTGATTTCTTTAGAGCATATATTTACTGTTTTATATGTATATTTCATACTATATCCTTCCACATTCTTATTAACGCCTTTTAAATCAACACGTCTTTCTTCATATAATTTTATCATATCTTAAAATGTATAGCAAATACATCTCCCTTAATATTTTACAATAATATAAACCCACTAATATACCTAGATGTTTTAGTCGGCTTATTTTATTTACTCATATACAAAGATGATCTAACAAACTCTGTGTCAGACATAATATATTCATGACTTCTCATCAGTCCTGTATAAAGGGATGCACATATCTCTGAGGTATTATAGGCACATACAACCATAATTTTCATATTACTTATGTTCTTATCTGATAGTTTCTCGTACTGTTCAACTATAGAAAAAATATTTTTCTGTTCTTTCCATTCAACATGTGCCCAAGCACGAACAGTAATTCGTTTTTTTAAAAAAGATTGAACCAATTCTTCAAAATGCTTTAATATGCTTTGTAATTCAAAATCTCCATAACATTTATAGAACATATGATTATCAAAATAGTGAATTTTTTTTTGGTCATCTTCAGATAATATTTTTTTAACCTTCTCCTGAATTTGCTTGTAAATTTGTAGATTTTCTATAATAATAATGTGATGACCTCTTTCAATTCCGGCCTTTATATAAGCCATCATATTATCGATATACCTGTTTTTTCTTTTAAAAACATAAGCAATGTGAGCAGCATTTGAAACTTTAAGGTATTTGGTTACGGGAATAAAATCTGACATTATATCACTACTTTCTAATTATGTCTAACACTTATGCGGTTTTTAATACACATCAAATTATAAATCCTCTTGTATGTAAAAGGAAGGAAGTACCAAAGATTTTTTTGAAATAAAAAAGGGTGAATTAACAATCTCTCCATCTGTCATTAGCAGAGGGTATTTTTTCATTAACTTTATATGCTCTTCTGCTGAAACTAATGAAGCTTTGTAGGTTTGAACAAATAGAATCTTATCAAGTTCTATATCACTTTTTTCTAGTTTTCCTATTATATCGTATTGGCATATTTTTTCATTATGTAGCCAAATATATATTGATTCTTTATACTTATATTGTGATTGCAATTCTTTAACGCAAGAAACTATTTCTTCAAGATTTTTCTTGCAGCGCACACCTTTTTTAAAATGATGCAAATATTTCTTAATCTCCGTGGTACTATATATTTTTTCAAGTTCTCTATTTATATTACAGTAATCCTCTTCATTTTCTACAATTATACAGTGTCTATTCTTCTGAATTACTGCTAAAAGATAGGTTAGAAAATTTATGTAATAGTTTTGTATATTATTATATAAATATATCATATGAGCATGTTCGTTGCTATTGAAATAACTAATGATATCACTAGGAAATGTATTATTGATAGAACTTGTCCTCTTCTCTTCTGCGGCAAAATCAAATTCACTGTTAAAAAATTTCAATGGATTAAATCCTAGTGTACTTGCTATGTTTTTAGCAACGTTAATACTTGGATTTCTTGTCCCTCGTTCTATTTGTGAATAATACGACCTTTCTATAAAACATTTTGAGGCAACTTGTTGTTGAGTTAACCCCTTCAACTTTCGAAGATGTATTAGCCATTCTCTCATCGATCCTCCCCCACTCTTGAAGTTATCTCGCTTATAAGTTGTGTATAAAAGATATGGGTGCTTAGCTACCGTTAACATAATAATATTATAACATACTAAAAAAATTTATAACCTTGGTAAAAAATGCTTTTTTGTATATTATGCTATGTAACCGAAAGGATCAAAACTCATGTTATAGACTAAGCAGACTTCACAGTAGAACTCATAACAATCAACTCATTAATTAACCTCATTTACGCATTTTTTTTACCATACCTTATTTGTTGATACTCATAATATTTATTGATCAGTATGTCTAAATCTTGACTTATCTGTATAGTAATATTAGAATTACAACCGAATTCATTTACCGCTCTATTTAATTTTTCCTTACACACTTCTATTTCTTTCATTATTATTTCTTTCTTTATTAAGTATATCTCCTTCTTCACCTAATCACCCTTTTTAAAATACTAATTTATATAACTATCATAATCAGTTGGCTGCAACGAATGTGTCAAAACTTATATACAAAAAAAAACACTTACAATTCCAATCAGGTGTAAATGATATGTATAGTATGAATTAAATTTACTTAAATTGCGAAATAGCAGAACACTACAGCCCATTGACATTTATAAATTTTGAAACACCTAGAAAAAATATAACATGATTATAAATGTAATGATAGTGGCAAAAAGCCACATTAAAGTTTCATAGATGAACAGGAAGAAACAACAGAAAAAATTAATACTTGAGTGGAGTTTATCATATCTTACCTTTAAGGTCAACTCTCAGAAATAGACTAGCAAAATAATTATATTTATACTCATAAAAGCCTAAAAAAAAGGGGATATTTTGAAACATAAGGGAGTCTTACTCCCCTGTATCCCAAACATACCCTCTTCCATTACAGGTAAAGCATTTCTTTCCGAATTGCTCATATATTGGTTTTTTTATCTTTTTTCTTGTTAATTCAACAAGATTCAAAGGTGTCATACCTATTAATGTAGTTTTTACTGGATCATCGGTTATATAGGAATTTAGTTCTTGCAATAAAGACTCTCTATATTCTGGTTTTTTCATATCAATAAAATCAATGATAATAATGCCTGATAAATTTCTTAACCTTATTTGTTTAGCAATTTCTTTAGCTGCTTCCATATTTATTTTATACACAGTTTCTTCGAAGTTTTTCTTCCCTGAATACTTTCCAGTATTAACATCAATAACAACTAAAGCTTCTGTTGGATTAATGACTAAATAAGCTCCTGATTTCAGCCATACTTTCTCTTTCATGGCTTGTTCTATTTTTGTTCCTAGACTATTTAAGTCAAATAATGATAGATTGCTATCTTCATAATATTGTAATTCTATGTTGTTTAAATTGTACTGTTCTAAAAACCCTTTAATATCCGCATATATTTCCTTATCATCTACTGTAATTCTATCTAATTCATTATTATAATAGTTTCTTAAGGAAGCAATAAATGGGCTTGGTGACTTTTCTATTATTTGATAACAGGATCGGTACATGGCAATCTTTTTAATATTTTCATATCTTTCAATCAAATCATTAATTTCTTGGATAATATCTTCTTCACCAACAAATTGAGCGTTGGTTCTTATAATAAAACCATATTCTTTGCTTTGATAAGGTTTCATAAGTCGTTTTAATGTACTTTTCTTTTTTGTGTCTATAATTTTATTGGAAATGCCTATATAGGTTTTTCCATAAGTTAAGACCATATATCTTCCTGTCACACTAAAATGAGTGGTTAATACTGGACCTTTGGTTTTTGTACTTTCTTTCGTTACTTGAACAAGAATCTCATCACCAATATTAATTTTATCATTATTTTTAGAATTAAGAAAGATAAAACCACTGTTTTCTGTTAAAGAAAGATAAGCATTTTCTTCTCTTCCAATATCTACAAAGGCAGCATTTATATTTTTCAATATATTTTTCACTTTACCTATATAAATATTGCCTATGATTTGAGATTCATCTATATCTTGATAATCTAAATCTATTAAATTATCATTATTCATAAGAGCTGTAATAACTCTATTACTATTTTTAGTTATAACTAATTTTCCACTCATACCTACACTCCAATCATCTCATTTGAGTTAAGCATTCTCATTAGATATGCTCAATCCTATAATTGGTCCAAGGGCTTAAAACTTCCCTCAGCGAAAGCATATAATTCATTTCTGTGTATTCTATATTCAAAAGGTTTAAATTCTTTATTAATAAACTTGCTAAATGCTTCTAATACTAAGTCAGGCTTTGTATTTAACTTACTTCCTGTTGCTAGAAACATTTTAAATTCTTTGTCATCTGTAAAATTAAGCATTAATATGCCTTCTTTTATATTAACTTCTCTTCTTTTTTTCTTAGATTCCTTCATTATAAGGATTTCTTCTTGACTCATAAAAGCTTCAATGGCTTTTTTTGTATCCTCAACAGATAATTCCCACATATTTGGCTGTATGGAATAAGTCCCAGCCTCAATAATGGCCATTGAGGTTTTTGCATCATCCTCTAGTTCTAACCAATCCGTTATCCTTAAGCCACTTGGCACTACTTCATTGATCATATGAATGGCCTTTTCTTTTTCTAGCTTTTCTTTAATAACAATATCAATGTATTCCCCTTCACTTGTAACACCAATAGGCAATGGTGCACCTATTGATATTAACTGGTGTGGGTTAAAACCTTGGGAATAAGCCATAGGTACACTAGCCCTTCTAAAGGTTTTTTGAAAAACTCTTAATAAGTCAAGATGTCCAACAAATTTCATTACACCAGTTTTAGTAAATTTCATTCTAATTTTCATAACAAACGCCTCCACCTAATTCTTTTAAGCCACAATTAGCACATCCCGTACGACAATTAGGTGTTATTTTACACTCTATAGCACGTTCAAATTCACGGTATAAAAAGTCTTTCTTAACTTCTGTATCTATAAAATCCCAAGGAAAGATCTCATCTTTTTCCCTTGTTCTAGTGGTATAGAAATTAGGATCAATACCTGCTAATTCATAAGCCTTTTCCCATTTACTATAATTAAAATGCTCAGACCAAGAATCAAATTTTGAACCTTGTTTAAAGGATTCGAAAATTAAATTACCCACTCTACGGTCCCCTCTAGCAATAACGCCTTCCAGTGTACTTAATTTTGCATCATGAGAGTTGTATTTAATATTCTTTTTATTGATTTTTCTATTTAAGCTTCTTTGTTTTTCCATAAAAGAGTCATAACTGTCTTGTGGTGACCACTGGAAAGGTGTGAATGGCTTTGGTACAAAGAAAGACGTACTTAAAATAACTTGAACCTTTTGATGTCTCTTTTCCTTAGGCATTTTATAATATTCTTCTACTATATCTTGTCCTAATTTAGCAATACCATCTACATCTTCCATAGTTTCTGTAGGCAATCCTAACATAAAGTATAATTTGACTCTATTCCAGCCACCATTAAAGGCTTCACTGGAACCTTTAATAATATCTTCTTCTGTAATCCCTTTATTAATAACATCACGCAGTCTTTGAGTGCCTGCCTCAGGTGCAAAAGTTAAACTACTCTTTCTAACATCTTGCACTTTACTCATTACATCTAAAGAGAAATCGTCTATTCTAAGAGAAGGCAAAGACACATTAACGCCTTCTTCTTCTAATTCATCTATTAAATAATAAGCCAGGTCTTTTAAGCCCGTATAATCACTTGAACTTAAAGAAACCAAAGAAATCTCATCATGTCCAGTATTTCTTATTAATGTTTTAGCTTGCTCTTTTAACTGACCAAGATCTTTTTCTCGAACAGGTCTATAAATCATCCCTGCTTGACAGAATCGACAGCCTCTAATACATCCTCTAAACAGCTCAAGAACCACACGGTCATGAATAGTCTGTATAGATGGCACAATTGGTTTCTCAGGATAAGGCAATTTATTAACATCCATTACAACACGCTTTTTAATTTTTTCCTTAGCTTTCGGATTGTTAGGTGTAAAAGATTGAATAGTCCCATCCTCTTTGTATGCCACATCATAAAACCTAGGCACATAAATCCCTTCAAAATCCAATAACTTCTCTAAAAATGTCTCACGACTGCCTCCAGCCTTCTTATGCTCTTTATACATATCAAGAATATCATTAAGAGACTCTTCACCTTCTCCGATATAAAAGAAATCAATAAAATCAGCCAAAGGCTCAGGATTATAAGCACAAGGTCCACCTGCACACACAATAGGATGACTCTCATTCCTATCCTTAGCATAAATAGGCACATGACTTAACTCCAATACATTTAAAATATTTGTATAACTCATCTCATACTGCAAAGTAAACCCAAGAAAATCAAAATGCTTTATATCATCCTGAGAATCAAGAGCAAACAAAGGAATATTCTTCTCTCTTAAGATTTTTTCCAAATCAACCCAAGGGGAAAAAACTCTCTCTGCATAAGTATCCTCTCTAAGGTTTAGAAAATTATACAAAATCTGTAACCCTAAATGAGACATACCAATCTCATAAACATCAGGAAAACATAAAGCAAATCGAATATCAACACCCTCAACATTCTTCTCAGTCATATTATACTCACTACCAACATACCTAGCTGGCTTTTCAACACTCAATAAAATCTCATCTGTAAGACTTAACTTTTTCATCCATTGTACTCCTTCTAATGTCTTTAGTTCAAAAACAAATCATTTATCCTTTAAGTATTAAGGCTTTTTACTCTCGATTTAACAATTACGTACTCTTATATAATGATTTCTCAGACTAGCAAGCATTTATATATAAGATTAAACAGCGGAGCCAAGGATGGCGTAGCTCGACCCTTATAGCCAGGGATGGCTATGGGTCGATAAATCTTATATATAAATGCTTGCTAGTCGTCAACAGCCACTCTCTAATATTTATTTGCTCCAGAAAGTCCGAATAGTCTGATCATAAGAATCCATAAACCTCTCACTTAATGTCTCAATTTCTTCGTTATAGTATAGCATATCATATAATTTTTCACTAGTAAAATTCCCAATATTAAATTGAAATTGATGTATTACAATAACAAATATGAGTATAACAACACAAAAATATACTTTTACTTTAAAAAAATTTAATGGCGGTTCATCATAATAATCCCTTCTTGACCTACTACTACTTCTAGAACCACTCCTTGAACTGCTTCTACTGCTACTTCTCGATGTGCTTTTCCCTGAATTTCTAGCATTGACCCTAGTGTTACTTTTAGGCTTAAGTTTAGGTTTTGATTGTGCTTTTTGCAAATTCTTAAGTTTACTAATCATTATTACACCACCTAATTAACATAATATTTTTACTGTATACTATTCCTGAATAACTCAAGCTAAACTTCAATCTTCACTTTATATTTTTCAAGCCAATAGTTTAACTGTACAATATATGCTAAAAATTGTGGACCTTTCATCAGCTGACCAAACCAAGGTTTTTCAAATGGTAATGTTTGATCTAAAATGCCTTTCAAGCTTTTTTTATCAATGAGTTGATGGACTGGAGCATTTTTATTATCAATAACCTCTTGAAGCATTAATTTTACAAGGTTCTCGTACTTAGGATTATAAGTTTTTGGATAAGGTGATTTTTTTCTAAAGGCTACTTCTTCAGGTAAGAATCTTTTTAATGCTTCTCTTAAAAGTGATTTCTCTACATCATTTTCGTATTTTAACTCCCAAGGTATATTAAAGGTATACTCAATTAATCTATGATCTGCATATGGGACCCTAACCTCTAAACTATTAGACATACTCATTCTATCTTTCCGATTTAAAAGAGTGATCATAAACCATTTTATATTTAAGTAAGTTAACATTTTTATTCTTTTACTATGTTCATCTTCTGGTTCAATAAAATCTAATTCTTTAACCGTATCCATATATTTTGAATACACATAATCCTCATATGGTAAATTCCTTATGCTACCTGAAAGAATGCTTTTACGAAAATCTAAATGCTTATTCCAAGGAAATCCATCAAAATAAATATCATCAAGGTCCCTAAACCAAGGGTACCCTCCGAAAATTTCATCAGCACACTCTCCTGATAAAGCAACCGTATTGTCCTCTTTTACTTTCTCGCAAAATAAATATAAAGAAGAATCAATATCTGCCATGCCAGGTAAATCAAGGGCTTCAACAGAATTATACAATGATAGAGCTAACAAACTATTGTCCACTACAAATCTATGATGTTCAGACCCAATGTGCTTTGATACCACATTCACCCAGTAATTATCACTTGTTGGTTGGTAATAGTCCCCTTTAAAATACTTGTCATTGCCTTCGTAATCCAAAGAGTAAGTTTTTAAAATTCTCCCTTGTTCTTTTTCATGTAGAGCAGCTATTGCAGAAATACCACTAGAGTCTAATCCTCCTGATAAAAAGGTACAAATGCCTACATCTGAAACCAACTGTCTTTTAATGGCATCTTCTACTAATTCACTTGTAACTTCAATGGTTTTTTCTCTACTATCACTATGGCTATGGGGTTTAATTTGCCAATAAATTTTCTTTATTGTGGTTTTCGGTGTTAGAATGATATATTCTGCAGGCTTTAATTCATTTATATTATGAAAAATTCCATGACCTAAACTTCGACTAGGGCCTAGACCAAATAATTCTAGAACACCATCTTTTTTTAAAATAGGTTCTATGTCTGGATGTTTTAATAAAGCTTTTATTTCAGAGGCAAATATAAAATTAGAATCTATATTTGCATAAAAGAGTGGCTTAACACCTAATCGGTCCCTCGCCATAAATAATGTATTAGTATAATCTTCCCATACAGCAAAAGCATATATACCATTGAGACGATAAACACAATCTTCTCCCCATTCAATATACGCAACGAGTAAAACCTCAGTGTCTGAATGAGATAGGAAATAATGGCCCTTTTTTTTCAACTCTTCTCTTATTTCCTCTGTGTTATAAAGCTCACCATTATACACGATTGTATATTTGTATTGACCAATTTCTCTAGTCATTGGTTGTTTCCCGCCTTCAGGGTCTATTACTGTAAGTCTTCTATGGCCAAGCAATACATTATTGTGACAATAATAACCTACCTCATTAGGCCCTCGAAGGGCTAGCGTATCTGTCATTGATTGAATGATTTTTCTATGGTTTATAATATTATCCTTATAATTAACCCATCCTGTGATACCACACATTAAAATACCTCCTTGTAAACGTAAAGAATAAAGAGCAATATAGGCCTTCTATCAATTACTTTTTAATCTTAAAATTAATGGAATAATAAGTTTATAGTTAAAATTAGCACTGCTTGAACACTTTTAGCACCTCTAACAAATATATGTTTAGAAAAGTAAAAATATGATATTTATAGGCTTGATACCACTTGGTAATTATGGTAGGATAATAAGAAAACTCATACCAAAAAATGGCTGAGTCACCGTGTCAACCTGAACAAGTGAAGTGAAGGAAATGACAAAATAAGATACATTCAGGAGGAAGAAAATGAATAATGCTTTTGATGTTTTAATGGAAAGAGGTTTTATTGAACAAACAACTCATGAAGCAGAAATAAAAGAAATGTTTGCTAAGGAGAAAGTTACTTTTTACATAGGCTTTGACCCAACTGCAGATAGTCTTACCGCAGGCCATTTTGTAACAATTATGGCTATGGCTCATATGCAAAGAGCTGGCCATAGACCGATTGCTCTAATCGGTGGCGGGACGACTATGATCGGTGATCCTAGTGGTAAAGCAGATATGAGAAAAATGATGACTTTTGAACAAATAAATGCCAACGCTGAAAAATTCAAAGGACAATTATCAAAACTGATAGATTTTACAGATGGCAATGCCATTATGGTTAATAATGCAGATTGGTTGCTTAACCTAAATTATATTGAATTTTTAAGAGAAGTTGGTGTGCATTTCTCTGTCAACCGTATGTTATCAGCAGAATGTTATAAATCAAGATATGAAAAAGGATTAACTTTCTTAGAATTTAATTATATGATTATGCAGTCTTTTGACTTTTTAGAGTTAAATAAAAAATACAACTGTACCCTTCAATTAGGTGGTAATGATCAATGGTCTAATATCCTTGGTGGTGTTGAGTTAATTAGAAGAAAAGAAAGCAAGCCTGCCTTTGGAATGACTTTTAAACTTTTAACAACAAGTGAAGGTGTTAAAATGGGTAAAACCGTAAGTGGTGCTGTTTGGTTAGACCCAGAAAAAACCACACCATATGAGTTCTATCAATACTGGAGAAATATTGAAGATGTAAAAGTACAAGAATGCTTATCATTATTAACATTCCTCCCAATGGATGAAGTTAGACGCTTAGGCGCATTAGAAGGTGCTGAAATTAATAAAGCAAAAGAAGTGTTAGCTTATGAAGTAACTAAAATCGTTCATGGTGAAGAAGAAGCTAAAAAAGCTGAAACAGCTTCAAAAGCTTTATTTACAGGTGGTGCTATGGCTGGATCTGTCCCTACTTCAGAAATCGGAAAAAATGTTTTTGAAAACGGCATTGATATCATTTCTCTTATGGATAAAGCTGGGTTAATTACTTCTCGTTCCGAAGCAAGACGTTTAATCCAACAAGGTGGTGTGGCTGTTAACGATGTGAAGGTTGAAAGTGTTGATGCAACCATTACTTTAGCTGACTTTAAAGAAGATGGTACTTTATTAATCAAAAAGGGTAAAAAAGTTTATCATCAAGTGAAATTTATATGATAAAAATAGTTTACAACAAGAAAAGAGTGGGTTACCCACTCTTTTCTCATATTTATTCCCTCTAATAGATTGTCTTTCTTTCCAGTATGGACTCAAAACCAACTACAAGGGTGTTAATAACATTATTATAATCCACTTTAACCGAACCATCAAAAGAAAGATCAGAGAGTCCTTTTACTTCTGCTAACTTCTCTTTAATTTCTACTAATTTGATCTCTAATTCATCTTTTAATTCTTCATATTCCAGTCGCTCTTTTGAATCTTCTTTAAACTCTTCAATTTTTTCATTAACTCGTCCAATTCTGTCTTCCAATCCTTTAACTTTGTCTTCAATTTCTTTGATAAATTCATCTCTAATACTCATAAAAATCCCTCCAGATATAAGGCAGATTTTCTAGTTTCAAATACATTCTTGACAACCTATCACCAAGAATTTATATATCAATTGTATCATATATAATGTATTTGTCAAGTTAATGAAATTTTTTTAGTATTTTTGTTTGCATTTTAATAGTTATTGTAATAATTAATAAACAATTTATTAGTCTTCTTCTCCGAATAAAAAAGCATCTAAAAGCTCCCAACTTATACGCATGCCTTCATCTATCTTATAGTGAAGTAATCCATAACCGTTTATATGACCATCCTCAAAGTATCCTAGGACCCATCTTTCATTTAATAATATAGACTCTGTTGGCCACCATGTCATAGTTCCTCCAAGAACACCTTCGTATGGAATTAGATCATTATTATTATTTAAATCTTCTAGAATAGTATTAATATCAGAAATACCTTTCTCTGCAATTATTCGAAGACTTAGTTCATCAAAAGGTAAAGTCATAATCATGTCTGTTTTTAATAACTGATTTTCATTTTTTAATATCTCATTTTCCCTTATTAAGTCCTCTATCTGATTCACTAATTTATCCAAAAGTACATTTTCTTCTAGTACCTCTTCATCTTCTACAACTTCATCTTCTATATTCTCAATCCTATCCTTGTATTCACTTAGTGCTGTATTAGCAAGCTTCAATTCTTCATTTGCATTTCTTAAATCTCTAAGTTCATTACCATTTACAAGTAATAAAATAAAAAGTATACATATAATACCTAGACTTGCTATAAATAAGATAAAGTTTCTGTTTTTCATAAATATCACTCTCTTCATTCTATATTTCTCTTTCTAGTAAGAATTCATTAACCTCATTTACATTTAACTTACTGTACAGAGATACCTAGTTTTATAATTATTTATTCTGTAGTATTCTCAACTAGAATAGATTATAACCATTAGAACTTAAGAATATAAATTTATATTACTTTTTTTTCTTATTCTTATAACCTATAAATAGTGCTGTTATCAAGGTTATAAAAAATACAACTACTGCGATAAATGCAAAAATAAGAAAAGCTATATCCTCCCATGTTTGGGAGAAAAAAACTGCTTTAATAAAGAAACCCACACCTAATAAAGCAGCTATAACTGATGGAATATACTTTATTTCTGATTTAGTACTTATTTTGCTTAAGTAGAGGGTAAGGATAACAAAAAGTATTGCAAAAAATAGTATCAATAATAATAAATTTTCCATATGAATGACCCCTTTCTTATTTACTTAATAAGTTTACTGGCACATAATACTTGGAATATCTTGAGCCGTTGTTATCCACAAATTGCCCCTTTGTATCCTTAACCATTACTGTTGCATTTTTATTAATTCTATAAATAACACCTGTTTTTTTATAGCCTTCAAAAGTAAAACTCACCATATCACCAAGATGTAGCCCTAAACTTTTCCCAACTATTTCTCTATTGGTGGGCAATTGATGATAACTGCTGGTATGTCCAAAAAGATTAAAAGCCAGTTCTTTAAATCTCTGTCCTTTACAGCTGGATTTATAAAAACACAAAAATTCTATAACATGACATAATTCATGTTCAAAAACCAATTGCAATGCTTCAAAACTATTATTGGTTTTAATGCCACAAACACTTTTTTCAGATTTTAATGCGTTGTATTTTAAAAAGAAGTTAACCCCTATACGAATTTCAATGGTTACATCTTCCGCCTTTATTACGCTTATATTTTTAGGACACATTGTAAGTCCAGCACTTTTTGTCATTCGATTTGATAATGAAAATAATAATTGGCCTTTGAAATGCTTTTTAAACCAACTTTCAAAAAAGATTTTGTCATAAAAATCAAACAAAATCCTTATATCATCATTACTTAATTTGTTAATATTAGGAGTTCTAATATTTAAAGATTCCAGAAAAAATTTGGAAGCTACTTTTTTTCTTTTTTCAGTTATGTTACTTTCGTTATAAGTAATATTAAGCATATTCTACATATCCATTTTCTCTAGTATTTCTTTTAAAGCAATTAATTCTTCTTTGGTAAGTGTAATACCTTTACCCATTTTTTCTCCATCTGGTGCCCATTCTCTTATATCATACTTTGGCTCTCTATCATTCCAGCTAATGGATCTTAATTCTTTTGTCCAACCTTTATTTGATTCTGATAAAACACCAAGTTTTTCTTTAATATCGTATTTAATTTCTGCCATAATAATCCTCCTTTATAAAACAAATAATATATCTTAATAATATCGTATCTTAACCCATTCGTCAAAATTTAATCATTAACAACAAAGTGACTTGGTCACTTTCAAAAACACTTATTAACTTCTTATCTGAAATCATCTTTTTACTTTATAAGAAAGAGAACTTTCTATAAAGTAATAAAGGGCTATTATTATATATGCCTATATAATAATAACCCTATAGCATTTATTTACTTAACCCTTCTACAAACAATTCTGTATTGTACCTAAGCATTTTTATATAAGTTTCTCCATCACTTCCAGGCTTTCCTAATGCATCTGTATATATGGCACCTGCAATTGGCACATTGGTTTCATTACTAATCATCTCCATATATCTTTCATCTACCGTTGTCTCTATAAACAATGCTGGTAATTCAATCGCTCTTACTAAATCTACAATTCTTGATATTTGTTGTGGTGTCCCTTCTGAGTGGGAATTTAATTCCCAAATACCTTCTGTTTTAAAACCATAAGCTTCACCATAATACTTTAAAGCATTTTCACTTATAATAATCACTCTGTTTTTTTCTGGTATTTTTTCAATTTCTTCTTTAATCCAAGTGTCTAAAGCTTCTAATTGAGAAATATAAGCTTTGGCATTTTGATCATAGTATTCACTATTATCAGCATCAATTGTTTTTAATTCACCTAATATATTTTGAACATAGTAATTGGCTACTAATGAAACATCAAACCAAGCATGTGGATCTGGTACATCTTCGCCTACTAAATTAATAGGCGTTATACCCTCTGTTAAATGCACTATGTTAACATTAGTAACATTGGTTAGACCTCTTTCTATTACTTCTTCTAAGCCCCAACCATTCATAAATAATATGTCTGCATTATTTACTTTCATTAAATCGCTTGAAATAAGTTCATAGTCTTCAGGGTTATCACCTACTGGTACAATAAACTCTACAACACCTTTATCTCCTACTATATTTTCAACTAAATCTGCTATTATTGATATTGTAGTAACAATATCTAATTGATCTGATTTATTATTATTTTCACTTTTTTGACTACAAGCTGTTAACAAAATGAATGCTGATACTATGCTTAACAGAAAAAATTGCTTACCTCTTTTTAAATACATTTCATTCCACTCCTCTTAAATCTCTGTAGCATTTTTTCTAGAATATGATTTAATTTTATGATAAATAATCCCTTGCTTTGGCGAAAGGAAAAAACTCAAAGCAAAAATTAAGGATGCTACTAAAACGATAGATGCCCCAGTTGCTACATCATAGATAAAGGAAAAATAAACCCCTACTACTGATGAAAACACCCCAATAACAACTGATAGCCCTAACATAACTGGCAGTCTATACGTGAGTAAATACGCCGTTGCCCCTGGCGTTATTAACATAGCCACAACAAGGACAATACCTACGGTTTTTAATGATGCTACTGTTACAAAAGATAACATTAACATTAAAAAATAATGAATAAGTTTATTAGGCAACCCAATAGCTGATGCCATTACAGGATCAAAAGTACTAAGTAACAATTGTTTATAAAACAATACAATACATATTAATACTACAATACCAATAACAACAGTTATCCATAGATCTGTTAATGCAACAGCCAATACATTTCCAAATAATATATGCCATAAATCAACCCCAGTCCCTCGGCGCATTGTAATTAGAATAATGCCAAGAGCAAATGAAGCCGTGAACATAATGCCAATTGCAGAGTCAGATTTTATCTTACTATTTTCAGTAATATAACCAATGCCTAATGCTGTAAGGACACCTGTTGCCACCGCTCCTATAAAGAAACTGACCCCTATCATATAGGCTATAGCCACCCCTGGTAAAACAGCATGAGATATGGCATCTCCCATTAGGGACATCCCCCTTAAAATAATAAAACACCCTATAACACTACAAATGATCCCAACTAAAATTCCTGCAAATAATGCATTTCTTAAATACTGATATTGAAATAAAGAATCAATAAAAAATCTTATATTCTCCATTAACCATTCACCGCCTTTAAGTTTTTTTGACTACAAAAAACGGCAGCCATGTCGTCATATGCTTTACAAAGATTATCTATACAAAATACTTCTTCTCTTTTTCCATAAGCTATTATTTTGTTTTTCATTAATATTAAACTGTCAAAGTAACTCTCAGCTTTAGATAAATCATGATGTACTACAAAAATCGTTTTACCATTATCTCTTAGTTTTTTTAGTAAATTCATTATCATATTTTCAGATATCACATCTATTGCAGCAAAGGGTTCATCTAAAAATAAAATTTCAGCTTCTTGAGCCAATGCTCTTGCTAAAAACACCCTTTGTTGTTGGCCTCCTGATAATTGACCAATTTGTCTGTGTCGATATTCTAACATCTCCACTTGTTGCAAGGCTTCTTCTACTATTTTACGATCTTTACCACTTGGCATCTTCCACCATGTCATATGTGGATAACGCCCCATCATTACCACGTCTTCAACTGTTACAGGAAAGTCTAAATCTATATTATTTCTTTGGGGTACATAAGCAATTTTTTTTCTCATCTTAATAACGGGTTGATCCATAACCTTGATTTTACCTTGATCAACTTCTAGTAATCCCATAATTGCTTTCATTAATGTTGATTTTCCCGCACCATTAGGTCCAATAATACCAATAATTTGTTTTGACACCATAGAAAAGGAAATATTTTCAAAAACTTTCTCGCCATCATAAGATACAGAAAGATTATTTACTTCTACAATTGTTTGCATCCTACCACTCCATTACATTTCAAAATTATTTAGAAGCGTTTATAATTTTTAAATGCGTCTAACTCTAATAATATTTTATGCCTTAACCTTTTTTTGGTGCTTGTACAATTTCACATTAATTATATTTAAACTAGTAGTTTAATAGTATATAAAAAGCTCAGATTCACCTTGAATCTGAGCTTTTTGCTATTTCTTTAAATATAGTTTTGAATAATCATTAAAACGCTTTAGAAATTCAGAATCTGCTTTCATAAAATTAACTAAGGCAGAAATAACTTTATATGTATTAAAACTAATACAATGCTCCATCATTTCCACATCTTTTTGCAGATTATCATTTGCTTGAATAAGATTTAAGAATTCCTTTACTGTATTATGTCTTTCATAAAAGAATTTTCCCAATTTTAGCCCTTTTTCCGTTAAAGAAATAACGCCATATCTTTCATATCTAAGGACTGATTTTTTATTTAGTTTTTGTACCATTTTTGTAACTGACGGAGGTTGGACATTCAATTTGTCTGCTAGATCGTTCACTCTTACATATCCAATATCTCTACTTAAACGATAAATCATTTCAAGATAATCTTCCATACTAGCAGATAACAGATCTTCTTCTATGTTTGCAATTTCATAACCTCTAGCTGTATGAAACTCTTCATAGTTATTTTTCATAATAGATCTCCATTACCATTATTCATTAATACTATAATATGTCTCAGTCATTAGATTTAATCGTATTAATTATTCAACTTCTCCATCATCCATTATTAACCGTCCAACTATAGGCACTCTTCTTAATACAAAAAAACCAGGATGGCATCTGTTAAACTCATAGGTTAAGTCTTGACCTGCTTCTAACCTATTATGTACGCCTCCAACCCATCTGATACTGTCAGTAACATCATATATAATACCATCTACAGCCACATATGCTCTACGGCCTTCTCTACCGTCATAATTTGCTAACTCTTCTCTTGTTAATATTAATCCCTCTTCAGCTACCATATCATTGTTATCAATGTCATTCGTATTATTGCTATTATTTCTATTGTTATTGTCATTGTTGCTATTATAATTATTATTGTTATTATTCATAAAGGCATCCCTCTCATTTAAAAAACAACTTATTTAATTATACTACCCACTTATACCTTATATGACAGTATGTAATCATTGTATTAAGCAAATATAAATAATAACAAAACAATAAAAATTATACTAATAATAATAGTTAATTGGGATTTTATTTTATTAAGCAAAAAACCATTATTTATTATTATAAGATTCTTAAACTCTTCATCATCAATATCCCAAAGTATGATTCTATAATATGTATTATTTAAATCTCTATTTAGATTATTTTCTTCAACATAAGCTTTTAATTCTTCCCCTTTCATTTTATAAATAAGTTCTTGCTCTTCCTTATCAACATACACTTTATCATAGTATTCAAAGTCTAAAATATATTTTTCTTTTATCTTTTCGTATTTCCTTTTCATGAAACTCCCCCCTATTATTTACTTAATTTCTGCACCGCCCCACTCAACAACAGAGAAACCATGTCTTTCAAAAGGTTGTAAAGCTTGTTCTGGAATCTCTATTTTGTCATCTAAACCTTTAAAAACCATAAATATTCTTTGAATACTATCAGGCTTAGGATCAATAATTAATTGTGCGTCTTCAACATATTCTTCCCCTACAAAATATATTAAGTTGTAATTGTTTTTTTCCATTAAAGGCAACCAATAGACAATGAACTCATTGTATTCTCTTGGTATTAATCCTAGATATTCAAGTCTTTCTTGTAAAAAAGGAACAGTCTCTGATCCACTAACTACAAACCCCTCAGTAATCTCATAAGAAGCACCATCACCTTCCCAGAACAAATAAGAATATTCCCTTCCATCCTTTAGGCTAATAAGATCACCATTGGGTTTTGCAAGGACTTCCCAACCTTCATCATACTTAGGATAGGTAAACAATAATTCACCCTTATAATCTAGTTTTACCTTTATTGTGATTTCTTCTTCAGGATATAAATATATAACAGGTTTTGCAAAAATAATATTACTATCCATTTGTATAGGTACTATATCCTCTATATTATTTGTATTGCTATCCACCTTCTCTTGTTCTAATCCCTCAAACTCATTGGTGTTTGAATTGTTTATGATTGTATCATCTTTAATTATACTACAACCTCCAAGTATGACAATAAAAAATAGTATGAAAATTCTTTTTACCATATTTAACACCTCTTATTAATTAATATTAACAAACTTTTATTACCTAAGATTATAATTACCTTTTTGAGCAAGCGCTAACATATCTTCATAATTTATTTTTGCACCACTACCATTAGTCAACTCGTCCCCTTGTTGAAGGAATACCCCTTGTTTCAAACTAACAAGAGCATATGTGTATTCTTCTTCCCCTTGAACTTCTTTTAATAAGAAAATGTATTCTTTTCCAATTTCTATATCTGATCTTTTACTTATGGAAAAACCCAATAAAACTTTTTCTTGATCAATTGTTCCCTTGATAACTTCGTTGATTTTTAAGTCGTATAATTCTACTGGAAAATTAATCGTACCTGAAACATCATATGCATTAATGACTTTGTTGAATTTTTCAATTTTAGCTTTCACCACTAAATCACTATCGTTAACCAGTTCTTCAACACTGATTAATATTTCACTACTCTTTGTACTTCCAATAGAAGCACCAAATGTGAATGTGATATCTAAGTCATGATGATCTATAGGTTTTATTGGACCATCCATAAAAGAGCCTTTGTCATTACCAACTACACTCTCTTCACTATTTGTAGACGCCCTTTGATTAAACTTTGATATCATTCCTGGATAATAAAAAACACTTAAAATTACCACACTGACTATTAAAGAGGCATATACTGGTATCTTAAACATAGGCCATCTATTTATTGTTTTATTCCTATGTATTTTCTGTTCATTATTTACTTCCTCTAGAATTTTAGATTTTATGTTTGGAGTGTCTGATAATATACTTCTTTGAAGACTTTTTCCAATATATTGTTCATTTTTCTTCAATTCAAAACTCTCCTTCCACTAATTTATTTAACTTACTTAAAGCTGACTTGTATCTCCACTTTACAGTAGGAAGAGGTACGCCTGTTATTCTTGATATTTCTTTTTGGGTAATCCCTGATAACAAATAAAGTATAATAACTTGTCTTTCTCCAAGAGATAACTTATTTAATAATTCCAATAAAATCAATTTATCAATAAGAGCATTGTCAAAAGTGTTAGAATAACATTCTTCCTTTCCTTTAAATTGAAGGTGATTATCGTATTTTTGTTTTTTTAATATGTTAAAGGCTGTATTTCTTGTTACTCGTAAAATCCAAGCTTTAGCCTTATTTTGAGTTTTATATAAATGTGCTTTATTAAACACACGAATATAAACATCATGCATAATATCCTCTGCTATTGTTTTATCACGAACAATAGCATAAGCATATCCAAATACATCCTTATGTGTCATATCATATAACGCCCCAAGTGCATCAGAATCTCCTTTTGAAACACGGTCCATTAGATCATCTAATAAAATAGCCTCATTCATAACCACACTCCTAACTCTTTGAAAGATCTTTCTATAATAATAACAATTGAAAAGACAAAAAAGTATAACAATAATTTAATTTTTTAAAAAAACTCATCCTTTTATAAGGACGAGTTTTTGATTACATAAAATATATGTAAATTTTATTTTTTATAATCATTAATCTGTAAGGTTAATGCTTTCATAGATATATGAACTTCTATAATTAATAACAAAAGAGAGATCATTAAAGCGATTAAGCTAGCACCAAAAAAAGCTTCTCCTGCTTTATTTAAATCTCTAAATAGTAAAAAAGTAGATAGTGTACATAAAAAAAAACTGATTCCCCCCATAATTTGGCAATATCTAATGAGTGAGACCCTTTTGCTTAAATTCAGGATTTGTCCTTTAATTTCTTTACTAGGATTGCTTTTATACAAAGCATCTAACTGTCGTATTAATTGAGCTAATGTTAAGAATCTACTGGTATAAGCTGAAATTAATAAAGAGATAGATGTAAATAATAACGCAGGTGTAGTAAGTTCTAACTTCAAGTATAGACCTCCTTTGTTAAGATCTTCTGTTTTTCTACTTTAGAAAACTCAATACTTCTACATATAAACTTTAAAATTCCTGTCATTAAAGACGGGAACAGATTTAATTAATTTTTAATTTCTAAAGCAGAAAATCTTATGTCGTATTTAATTATTAATTTTGGTCCGTCCTCATAGTCATTCTCGTTGATTGCCTTGTTTTGAATGGCACTTTTTTTATTTTTACCTTCTAATATAATATTCCAGTCTTCAGGAACTTTAATACTAATGGCACTGAACTCACAATACAAATCCAGGATATTCACATCCTCTTCTAGTTCAGCTCCAGTAAAGTCAATTTCAACAGCACTAAATGCTGCTGCTACCGATTCACTGTTAAATATTTCTTGATCATAACGTATTTCTTTTCCTGTAAAGGTAAAACACTTTTCGTACTCATTTTTTAATTTGTTTACTTTACCCGTTACTTTATATATTAAAAAACCAGCACCTGATAAAGCAATAAAGGCTATGCCTTTTTTCTTAAGACTCATAAGACCACTCCTTCATTTATTAATTAGTTAAGATCATTAATTTCTTTATTAGATCATTATTAATTTACAAATAAACTAGTTCATACAGATTTGTATCTGATTTATTATATAGTATCATAATAACATAATTTTACCAATAATAATATTCTTTTCAAATATTAATTCTTTTTTCTTTCATTACAATATATAGCTGTTTGTAATTCCTTAATATATTCCTTTTTAAATGGTATATTAGAATCTTTGGCATCCATTGTTGCTTTTTCTATATTGTAATTAACTCGACATAATTGAATACCAATATTGCCTAAAACTTTGGAAGCATAATTACCTTCTATGATTACATAAGATGCCATTGTGATATGATCGCAAGGGTTGCCAACACTTCCTACATTAAATAAAGTTTTACCACCTATTAAAGTGTCAATAAAAGCACCATGTATATCTCCATATCCTACTATATCTGATTCACAATTTACATTATCCACTCTAGATATTTTAGGAATATCAAACATTTCTAAACGTTCTTCTAATTTAGAATTAGAAAATACTCTTTTAAATACATTGTGAGGATGTGCATGGAATAATCTAATATATTTACCACTTAAATAGAAACCTATAGATTCTGGTAAGTTTTTTATGTATTCTAATCTATCTTGTCCTAACTCATTAATCCAATTTATATCTCCAGGATTAGGATTATTAGATACAAATTTTTCCCAGTTTCCCATTATTACAATATCACTAACATCTCTACAAATGTCTAATGTTTCTAATGAGCTGGGACCTTTTCCTATCATATCACCTAAACATATAATTCTACTTATTTCTTTTTCTTTTATATCATCTAAGACCGCTTCTAATGCAGGGAGATTACCGTGTATATCTGATATTATTGCTATTCTTTCCATTTTTTCCTCCTAAGTTAAAAACCTAGTTGTTAACCATTTAACATTGATCTGATGTAATAAATGTCACTCTGATATTACAACTTATTTAAACCTATCAGAGTGACATTAATTTATTCACTAATTTTCAAATCTATATCTTTGCCATCTACAATGGTATTTTTTATTGATATATCTAATTTAAAACCGTCAAAAGGTGTGAACTTTGATTTCGATAAAAATCCTTTTGAATTAATTATTTTTTCTTCTTTTTTTATAACTATTAAATCTGCATCAGCACCAACCTTTATAACACCTTTATTAAGTCCTAATATTTCTGCAGGTTTTTTAGACATGAGATGAATTAACTGTTCCAAAGTTATTATTTGGGTAGAAACCAAAGCCGTATAAGCTAGTGGAAAAGCAATTTCTAGAGATGACATTCCAAAAGAAGCCAACTCAAATTCAACCAATTTTGAATCAATAGTATTAGGTTTGTGATCCGAACTGATTACATCAATGATCCCCTCTTTTATTCCTTGTATAATAGCGTTAACATCTTCCTCAGTTCTTAAAGGAGGGTTTACTTTAGCAAATGCATTATAATTCTGAACCTTATCTTCATTTAACATAAAATAATGAGGGGATGTTTCAGCAGTAATATTAACACCATTTCTTTTTGCATCTTTAATCAATTCTACAGATTTTTTTGTAGAAATATGTGTTATGTGAATATGAGCCTTGTAATAGTCTGCTAATAAAATGTTTCTTGCAACCATTATTTCTTCTGCTGTTCTTAAAGCCCCTTTTAAACCCAGATAAGTTGACATTTTTCCTTCATTAACGCCACTAGAAAAGGAAAGACTTGTGTCTTCACAATGGGTAATTATTGGCATATCAAACATTTTTGCATATTTAATAATTTTACTTATGACATTAGCATCTTGAATGGCTTTATCCCCGTCTGAGATGGCACAAACCCCTGACAATTGCATATCACCAATCTCTGCCAATTCTTTTCCTTCACATTTTTTGGTCATACTACCATAAGGAAATATATTAACACAACTGTCTTCTCTTGCTTTTGATAGAATAAATTCCACTACAGTTTTGTTATCAATTGTTGGAGACGTATCAGGATTCATAGTAATAGAGGTAAAACCACCTCTTGCAGCACTTATACTAGCCGTTTCAAGAGTTTCTTTATATTCATATCCTGGTTCTCCAATGGTACAGTGCATATCTACAAGACCTGGAATGACATAACACTCACTGGCATCAATTACCTTATAAACATCTAATTTTTGAAGTTCTTTGCCAATTGCTGTAATTTTACCGTTTTCTATATAAATATCAATATTATCTTTAAATCTATCACTTTCATAAACTATCCCATTTTTAATGAGTAGCTTCATAAAAATTCACCCCACTTTTAGAGAGCAAATGGAATACTGCCATTCTTACTGCCACTCCATTTATTTCTTGTCTATCAATCAAAGAGCTTTTTCCATCAATAACATCTGAACTTATTTCAATACCACGATTAATTGGACCTGGATGCATAACAATTACATCTGGTTTAGCATACTTTAATCGATTAGAATCTAGCTTAAACAACTTAATATATTCATTTTTTGATGGAATCAAATTATTTTCTTGTCGCTCAGTCTGTACTTTAAGAGTTAATATAACATCTGCATCAATAATGGCTTCAGTTATAGAGTGATATACTTTAATGCCAAAAGACTCTAATTCATAGGGCAATAAAGTTGGCGGCCCTGCAACAGATACTTCTGCCCCTAATTTAGTTAGTGCCCATATATTACTTCTTGCAACTCGATTGTGTTTTACATCACCAATGATAGCAACTTTTAACCCTTCGAAATTCTTTTTAATTTCATATATAGATAACAAATCAATTAATGCTTGGGTTGGATTCTCATTTTCTCCATCACCTGCATTTATTACTGAAGCACTAACATATTTTGCTAGATGATTTGGTCCTCCTGCTAATGGATGTCTTAATACAATGATATCTGCTCCCATTTGATCTATGGTTCTACCAATATCTCTAAGAGATTCACCTCTAGAAAATTGACGCTTTGTTGTAAGGCTTATAAGATCCGCACTTAAGTATTGGGCTGCTAATTCATAAGATATTTTAGACCTGGAACTTTCATCGTAAAAAAGGGTTGCTACAGTTTTACCTTTTAACTCCGGCGACTTCTTTCTATTTGAAGTAAGTAAATATTTCATTTTCTGTGCCGTATTAAGAATGTAATATATTTCTTGTGAAGTAAATGATTTTAATTCTAAGAAATGTCTATGATTGAAAATCAAATTAATCAGCTCCATTAATTATCGAATAGGGTTAACCCTAAAAACAATATATTTTATAAATTCATGTCAATTATTATAACATAATTTTCTAGAAAAACAAAAACTTTTATGCATTAACTACTTATAGTTTATACAAATATCTTCTTACTAAGAATATAATATTTAGCAGTCTTGATAATATTTATAGTTATACTCCTTTACTATTAGAAAAAGAGAAAACCAAAAATAGTTTTCTCTTTTTTTACATTCATTAAAATTATTATTAAATTTCTTTTGGTAAAACTTTATTAAAGATTACACCAGCTAAAGCAGCTATTGCTAATCCAGAAATTTGTAAGTCATTTACAAGTGGAATGTCTGCAATACCAATACCTAAAACCAATATAAGAGCTGATATAATTAAATTTCTACTATGTGCAAAGTCTAATTCAGCATTGATTAAGATTCTAACACCAACACTCGCAATCATACCAAAAAGAATAATACTAACGCCACCCATTACTGGAGTAGGTATTGTTCTAACAATTGCTCCAAACTTGCCTATAAAACTTAAAAATATAGCAAAGATAGCAGCCAAACGAATCACTGAAGGATCATAAACTTTAGTTACTGCTAATACACCTGTGTTTTCACTATAAGTTGTATTGGCAGGACCACCAAGTAAACCAGCTGTAATCGTTGCAATACCATCCCCTAACATAGTTCTATGTATACCAGGATTTTTAAAGAAATCTTTACCTACTACTGCACCATTCGTTGTAATATCACCAATATGTTCAATAAATACCACTAAGGCAATTGGTGCTATGGCAATAATACCTGTCCAATTGAAACTTGGTAATGTTAATATTTGGCTTACAAATGCTTCATCTAATAAAGAAATCCAAGGCGCCTCAACAATTGCTGAAGTATTAACAAATCCCATTCCATAAGCTACTATATACCCGATTATTACAGATATTAAAATTGGTACTAATTTAAAGAAACCTTTTGCGAATATAGAGATTACTATCATTGATAGAACAACTATAGATGATACTAGGAGAAAATCTGGTCTGAATAAAACGCCACCATCTCCAAGTCTTTCATACATTGCATCTGTAATTGCTATTGGACTTAACCTTAAACCAATAACCATTATAATTGGTCCAGTAACAATTGGTGGAAAAAAGGACTTAACAGTTTCTACACCAAATAATTTAATTATACCACCCATAATAACATATATAATACCCGCTATTATTAGGCCACCTTTTACACTAGCCAATCCTTGATTGCTTAGAGTTACTGCTATTGCTGGAATAAACGCAAAACTTGAACCTAAAAATACAGGTACCATTCCTTTTGTTACTGCATGAAATAATAATGTACCAATACCCGCAGCTAGTAAGGCAATCGCTGGGTCTAAACCAGTTAAAATTGGAACCAATACTGTTGCTCCAAACATAGCTAATACATGTTGAAAACCTAAAATTACTTTTTTACCTGTTGTAATATTTTCCATCTTGTTTCCTCCTCAAGTATTTTAGTTTATTATTGAGCTCCCACTATCTATAATCAAAACTTAATATATCTTTTAGATAATAGCACTATGTATGGGACATCTCTATAGTTAAATAAGGCATACATCCTTACTTAATTTCACAACTCAACTTCATTAACAACTACTTCATCTAAGCCATCTTCTTCTGACAAATGAACATGTACAATCTCATTGTTAGATGTAGGAATATTCTTACCCACATAATCTGGTCTAAGTGGAAGTTCCCTATGCCCTCTGTCAATTAATGCTGCAAATTGAATCTTTTTTGGTCTACCAGCATCAATTACTGCATCAATGGCTGCTCTTAATGTTCTACCTGTATATATAACATCATCAATTAAGATTACAGTTTTATTCTCAACCAGTACTTGCAGATCATTATGAACAATCGGCTGATTGGTTTTTTTCTCTAGATCATCTCTATAAAAAGTAATGTCCAATACATCGAAAGGTATACTTTCTGATTCAAAGCTTTCAATTTTCTTAACTATTCTTTTAGCAAGGGGAACCCCTCTAGTCTTAATGCCTAAAATAACAATATCTTCTACACCTTTATTTTTTTCGATTATCTCATGTGCTATTCGAGTCAAAGCTCTGTTAATAGCTTTATCGTCTAATAAAATTTTACTCATACCTACAACCCCTTTTATATAAAGTTTTTACTTTATAAGATATAGAACTTTCCTGGAAAGTAAAAAAGCCCCTTGTAAAATACTTTACAAGAAGCTAGAATTCCTCTATCTGAACAGAATTATACCCAAAAAAATCGAGTAAAACTCATTACCACTTCTTATTAGTATCACAGTACTAATTTAAAGAAACTTATATATTTATAATTATTTCATATAAAATTTACCATATATTAATAAGTTTGTCCAGTGTTATTTTTAAAAATACATAAGATATTTCATCTCAATTTATCCAATAATTCCTCAAAATAACTTGGAAGTGGTGTTTCAAATTCCATATATTCGTTTTTAATTGGATGTATAAACCCAAGGACCCTAGCATGTAACGCTTGTCCATTAATATTAAAAGGATCCTTTGATGGCCCATAAACGGTATCTCCCACTAATGGATGATTAATACTAGACAAGTGAACACGTATTTGATGGGTTCTACCTGTTTCTAACTGACATTCAATATGGTTGTATTTATGATTTAAAGGATCTAATACCTGATAATGGGTGACAGCTCTTTTCCCATTCCTAGAATTAATAGCCATTTTTTTTCGGTCAATTGGATGCCTTCCTATAGGTGCATCAATAATTCCTTTATCTTCTTTCATGTTATGATATACAATGGCATTGTATTTTCTAGTTATTGAATGCTCTTTTAGTTGTTCCGCTATTTTTATATGGGCAATATCACTTTTACATACGACTAAAACACCCGTTGTGTCTTTATCTATTCTATGAACAATACCAGGCCTTAATACACCATTAATACCAGATAAATTGTCTCTACAATGATATAATAATGCATTAACTAAAGTACCACTTGTATGACCAGCAGATGGATGAACAACCATATCTTTGGGTTTGTTAATGATTACAAAGGCATCATCTTCGTAAACTATGTCTAATGGAATATTTTCTGCTTTTATATCTAATGGCTCTGGATCAGGCAAATTCACAGTAATTGTATCCTTTACATTCAGTTTATAATTGGCTTTTATTTCTTTACCATTGGCTAGTACACAATTGTCTTTTATTAATTTTTGTAGATATGAACGTGATAATTCTAAATCTAAAATTTGAGAATATTTATCTATTCGAATACCCTCTTCTTCCTCTGCAACAAAAAAGGTATATGTTTTCATGGCATTGTCTTCCTTTACTAATTCATTACTCTAATGAATATTGATATTATAAGTATTTATTGAAAAACTCATCATTCTTATATACAAATATAATAAGTATAAAAGTTAAAATAGCACCCACAGTAACATAAATATCTGCAATGTTAAATACAGGGAAATCTATTAATTTAAAATATATAAAATCAACTACATACCCAAGAAAAATTCTGTCAATCAAATTCCCAATTGCTCCTGAGACAATTAAAATCAAACAAAATCTTATATAATTGTATTTTTTTTCTTTAGGTATTTTATTATAGTAATAAATAATAAATCCTAAAATAGCAAAGGTTATAATTACAAAAAACATTACTCTATTTTGCATTATACCAAATGCTGCCCCTCTATTTTCTACATATACCAATTCAAAAACATCTTTTATTATTGGTATGCCCCTTGTATTCATAAGGTGTTCTATGGCTAAATATTTTGTTATTTGATCTATTCCTACTAAAACAAAAACTGCAATAATAAAACTAAGCATATCCCTCTCCTTATGAAATAATGTTATTTATAGCATTCAATAATTCATCATCTGTTACATCTGTATATATGTTTGCTACCCCTAATTCATTTAACAAAATAAAATGTAATACACTAGACTTAACTTTTTTGTCTAATTTCGTTACTTTAATGATTTCTTCAGGAGATATATCTTTTACCTCAATGGGCAAATTATACTTCACTAAGACATTATTAATTCTATAACATTTTTCTTTGGATATATAGCCTCTTTTATATGAAAGATAAGCAGCAACTACCATACCTACAGACACACATTCCCCATGCAACCAAGTAAAATCTTTTATTTTTTCAATGGCATGGCCTACTGTATGCCCAAAATTTAGTAATGCTCTAATATTTTCTTCTTTTTCATCTTTCTCTACTACATCTTTTTTTATGCAACAGCTTCTATAGATCATTTCTGTTAAAGACTCTTGATTTAAAAGGTTTACTTGTTCACTATTTTTCTCTAACCAATCTAGATACTCTAAATCTTTTATTAAAGCATGTTTTATAATCTCTGCCATTCCCGAACTAAATTCGTTTTTAGGCAATGTATCAATGGTTTTAGTATTAATAATCACAGCTCTCGGTTGATAAAAGGCACCAACCATGTTTTTATATCCTTTAAAATCCACACCTGTTTTTCCACCAATACTACTGTCTACTTGTGATAATAATGACGTCGGCATTTGAATAAAATCAATACCTCTAAGGTAAGTAGATGCTGTAAATCCTGTTAAATCACCAACAACACCACCACCTAATGCAATTAAAATTGATTTTCTATCAAACTTTTCATTTATTAATAGTTCATATAATTCATATACTGTATTTAGTGTTTTATTTTCTTCCCCTGCTGGAAAAGTAAATGCCACCACCTTTTCAGCACTATACCCTAAGGCATTTTTAACTTCTTCTAAATAAATATTGCCTACATTTGTATCTGTTACGATACAAACTTTTTTATTAGTAAAATCAATATGATCTAATAACCCTAATAATCCTTCGTAGGATTGACAGAACTTTATAGGATATTCTTTATCTTTTGTTTTTATTTGTAATTCTCTATTCATCTTTATCTCCCTTTAAAATAAGAACTCTAATCATTAGAGTTCTCTTTAGTTTGCCCTTCTTTAATTTCATTATCATTATTGTTTTTTGATAAATGCTCTAAGAATGAATCTATTTCATCTTTACTTGTAATATTAGCCATAGAGATTGTTTTATCATCAATTATTTCTAACTGAGTCTTTAAGAATTGTTTTATTTGAATCTTATATGTATCGTAGTGGCTAATAAGTTCTTCAATTTTTATTTGAACTCTATACAATTCATCTTTTGCTTCTTGTACAATTAAGGTTGCTTTCAACTCTGCTTCTTTTTCTATTTGTTGAGCTTTGTTATGTGCGTTTGCTCTTGTTTCTTCCGCTGTTCTTTCAGCTAGAAGCAAAGTGCTTTGAAGTGTTTCTTCAATTGTTTTATAATAAGAAATACCTTCATTTAATACATTGATTTTATCTTTTAGTTCTATGTTTTCCTTATAGAGTTTTTCATAATGATTCATTATTTCTCTTAAGAATTTATCAACTTCTTTGGCACTATAGCCCATTCCACCCTTTTTAAAGGTTTTTGACTCAATATCTAACGGTGTCAACATATAAAACTCCTCCTAAATAAAGCGATCTATTATAATATAATTACGTCCTTTTTTAGTTTGTTGCTTTACTTCCCTGTAAATTATCTTTCCTAAACCTCTAACGGATACAATATCGTTTTCTTTTAAGATATAACTGTTAGATTGAATTAACTTTCCATTAACAAAAACTTTACCCCCCTGTATTAAAGGAGTCATCTGCCCCCTAGACTTTGTAAACCCTAATGCAATTACAGTATCTAATCTAATTGAAGATACAGAACCGCTAATGGTTTTAAACTTAGGGCTAAATTCAACCTCATTTAAATCATATATGATATCAATTTCTATACTTGTCCTTTTTATTTCAAAAAAATTGTCCTTAATATAATTAGAAATACCCTCTGTACAAAAAACAAATGCTTCACTATCATTTATTATGATGTCACCAATTTTACTTCTATCTATCCCTAAACTCAAAATCGCCCCTAAGTAATCTCTATGGTTCAATTCATCTTTAAATTTCGGGCTACTAGGTTTTATTTTCAAGCAAGCATATGGGGCATATAATTCTTTTTCATCGTAATGATTTGGATAAAAAACAATCATTTTTCTTTCAGCATATTTGTACCCACCATCTAAAGACACATTTATATTTTGAGTTTCTTCTTTTACCCAGCTTAATAAATTTTGTTCGTTTAGATTTAAAAAATCTGAGAAAGTGGGAATATTTTTGTTATGACATATACTAGCTAAATCCCTTAGCCTATTGATTACAATTTGCTCTTCTTTATTCACGGTCTTATAAGCCTCTTAATATAGAATCTATAAATCTTTGTAAGTATGCTAATATAATAAATACTATAATAGGTGAAAAGTCTAACATAGATGTTCTGCCACCAAAAACCGATTTTTGTATTAGACGTCTTACTGGGGAAAGTAATGGCTCAACTATAGATCTTATAAACTGAACCAATGGATTATTAGGCTTAATTGGCAACCAAGACATTATTATATATGCAATCAAAAATATTTCTAATGCTCTAAAAAAGTACAAAAAGGTTGTTAAAATAATTTGCAATGTTTGTTCTGGCATTGAGTCCTCCTGCTATCTTGCTAAATTTTTATTCTCAGTCAAACTTGTTCTCTTCCTCAGCAAGAGACATCATTTGAGTATATTATAGTTATTCCTTTTTCCAAGGTAAAATTATCCCATTTGTTTTTAATTCTTCTTTAAAGTCTCCTGCTATATCTACATTGTCAGGGGCAATAATAAAAATATTATTGGTAACTCTTTGAAGGTTACCATTTAAAGAATAACAAGCACCACTAATAAAGTCCATTATTCTTTGAGCAGTGTCTCTTTCCATAGTCTCTAAATTAATTACAACAGGTCTTTTAGATCTTATATGGTCACAAATGTCTTGTGCTTCGTCATAGGATTCTGGATGTATCACAATGACTTCCATTTGTATATTTGTATGGATGTTTACAATTTTTGAGTTATTTCTTTTATATTGTTTTAATTGTCTTACCTCTGTCATCGGTTCTGCTACCGCAATCTCTTCCTCTGTTTGTTCCATTTCAAATTCTTCCTCATCGTCATTTAATTTCATAAAATTCATCATTTTGTCCAAAAACTTAGACATAGTATCCACCCCTATTTATAATTTCTTTCTCCAAAAATACCAGTTCCAACTCTTATCATAGTTGCGCCTTCTTCAATTGCAACTTCAAAATCATTCGTCATCCCCATGGATAAAATCTCCATATTAACATTATCAATGTTTTTACTTTTTATGTCAACATATAATTCCTTCATTTTAGCAAAAAATGCCCTATTTTCTTCAGGATTATCTGTATAGGGTGCAATAGTCATTAATCCTTTCACAGAAACATTACTTAATTTCGATATGCTATGAATTAGAAGGTATAAGGCTTCCTTTTCTACACCGAATTTTGACTCTTCATTTGCAATATTAACCTGAACTAAAATATTAACGATAATACCTCTTTTGTTTCCTTCTTCATTTATCTTTTCAGCCAGTCTTAGAGAATCTACGGAATGTATTAAAGAAACCTTATCAATAATATATTTGACTTTATTTCTTTGCAGATGCCCTATAAAATGCCAATTAATTCTATGGCTAATTTCTTCCATCTTATCTCTTAGTTCTTGAACTTTGTTTTCGCCAAAATCAACCATGCCTTCCTTATAAGCAGCATCAATATATTCATTAGGCTTTGTTTTACTTACTGCAATAAGTGTCACTTCACTAGGGTCTCTACCTACTTTTATACAAGCTTTTTTAATCTGTTGATCCACTTCTGCTAGATTATCTTTTATATGCATATGCATTTATACCACCTCTTTAATAAACAATTTCATTTTCTTCTACTTCATTAGCATTCATTATTATATGATCATATAGCCGAATGCCATATGGCGTACCTTGTTTTACTATGGTATAAGCGTTATTAGAAAACACCTTTTCAATCAATTTAAATTGAGCAAACCCTCTAATAGAATCATATACCCCTTCTAAACTTACCATATAATCCACTCTAAAACTTTCAGTAGAGTTAGGTTTTATAATAACATCATTATGATTGAGTACCGTATCTCTAATATAATAATAGTCATCATCTAAATAATTCATAGCAAATGGTATAAATTGAACCGTTTGAGAGCCATCATCTAATGTTGTTGCTCTCATAATACCATTCTCACTACCACTCCTTGTAACAAAGTCTCTTGGTATTCTATAGAAACTCTTAGATATTATAGCACTATTTGGTATTTTAATACCTTGTATATCATTATATATAATTTCAAAATCCATAAATCTATAATCTGTAAAATCATTAACGGAATGATTGAATTCAAGAACAATCTTTCCACTGTTTTTCTCTATAATTAGCCCTGTTAATTCTCGATCATTAAATAAATTAATATTAAGTGTATTTCTATTTTCAATATAATTCAACAAGCTCTCTGTTGGTTCAAATACCATATACCATTTTTGACTATTTATAATTTTATATAAAGGGTCTCCTACACTTACTCTATTTGTTAGAAGTTGTTCATTAGTCACCTTTTCACTAAGAATGATTGTATCAACATTTTCAAGAGAAAGCTCTTCTAGACCATCCATTCTATATGAAATTATACCACTGTACTTACTTCTTATAACATTCATTCCATTCATATCAATATTATTATTATTTACAATTTTATTAAACTCGATTAGACTATTGTTTATTTTATATGTAAGATCATAAACTGAATTAAAATATGAATCATTGTATTCAGATTTAAAATTTGACACTTGATATTGAATGACATTTAATTCATCTCTATTTAAACGGCTAATCTCTTCTACTCTTCTATTATTCATCCTATCAATGGTACATATGATAGTTTCTCTTGACGCTCTATCCCCATTTCGAAAAAAATAACTCACATAACCATCATAGGGACTATTTATTACTTCCTCATCTCTAATAATAATGCCTGTGAAAAACTCACCTTCTCTTATAGAACCACTTATTGCCTCAAATCTAGAAGGGTTTTTTCTACTTATAAAAGTGAACACAGAAATAATTATATATATAAGGATAACACTATATATTATCAAACCAATATTAAATGGCCTTCTTTTTTTATATTGAATAACTTTTCCACTCAATCTTAATAGCACCCTTTCCTTAGTCCACTACCATTAAGATAGTTGTATTTTTTTCCTTGGTATGTCCCTCTTTTATTCATAATCAATTCTATCTCGTCTTTTATTTTCCACCAGCTTGTATCCCAGTTGCAAAAAATAGTTTCTTCATTAGGTGCCCGACCTAATAACCTTTGAATACTTATATTTGGATTAAGATACTCTAAAAACAAAATAACTCTTTCAATGTATTCATTTTTTGAACACAAACTGATTTTATTGTTTTCATATAAATATGCCATTTCTGTGTTTTTTGCTACATACAAGGAATGCAATTTGACATAATCTATTCCAAGTGCTGATAGAATCTTGGCAGACTCTTTTGCGTCATCTTCATTATCCTCTGGAAGATTAAGAATAAGATGTGTACAAATTTTGAACTCGTACATTTTAATCTTTAGAACTGCATCTATATATTCTCCTAAAGTATGGCCTCTTTTAATTTTTTGTAATGTATGATAATTAACGGTTTGAAGACCTAACTCTATTGTTATATTTATCCCCTTTTCTTTTTTTAGTGTTGATAAAAACTCTAAATAATCTTCCCTGATACAATCTGGTCTTGTAGAAATTGCAATTTCAACCACATCTTCTATTAAAGCTTCTTTTACATATTTTTTAAAATCCTCTAATGGCAAAAAAGTATTGGTATAGTTTTGAAAATACGCAATAAATTTATTTGCTTTATATTTATTTTTAATATAATCTCTATTTTTCAAAAGTTGTTCCTTAACCTCTATAGTGTTGGAAAGCATTTCAAAGCCTGTCCCAACTTCCGCACAAAATGAACAGCCTGCCCCGTCTATTCTATTAGGACAAGTCACAGGCAGATTCACTGGCAATTTATATACTTTATCATTATAAAGGTTTTTTAAATAATTTGAGTATGTATAATACAGTCTATTGTTTGTTGTCATAAAATCTCCTTTTGTTCCTTATCCTCTTATTTTCCTTTTGTATTTCTAAATACTACTCTCTATTATAGTATTTTTCTACTGTTTTTTAAATACTTAATTTGTCCCTATTGATATTTCTTTTAAATAATACTTGCTAACAATAACAATTCTTCGTTGTTTTCATAAATAAGAGGAAATTGTGTCATAGGTAATGGATTAACCCCACTTCCTACTTCAATGGTGTAACCAGGTCTTCTAAACTCTTTAATAAACCAGTCTTTATACCCTGCAAAGGATTGAGATAAATCTGGAGAATCTAATGCATACCCTGTTACATCACTAAAAGTCAATGCAATATCGTAACTTTCTTCTGGTTGTAAACCTCTATAATCCCAAAAAATAACTTGACCCTGGGTATGGAATGCTAGAACCAACCTATAATTATTACTTCTTGTTAATTCAATCATTGCCCTACTTTCAGGTTCTGATCCTGGATAAGGTCCTGCAAACATTGCTGGTCCAGGACCAAAAGCACCAAAGTCTTCTTCAATTTCTTTGTATTCATAAAATCCTGCATCATAATTTCTATTCAAATCAACACCATTAATATTGGCTTTCCATAAACTAAAATCTTCACTATAATTATTCCATTCTAATATTTGATCTCTATTGACAGTTATATTTTCAAGTCCGTTAACAACTAACTCTACACCATCTGGATTAACCATTGGTATAATATCTATGGTTGAATTTTTCCATATTTCTTCTGTACTATATCCTTTAATAGAACCTCTTAAAGTATACACTCTTAAAAATTTTTCCAACCAACTCATTAATAATGGGGTTGTAATCCATTCATTTGCATGGTGTGAAGCGTTATAACTTACTTTATTTTCTCCTTCACCAATTCTTATTCTATAAATATTTCTATAATCTACACTAGTCCCTATAATATCTACTTGAATAAATGGATATAGTGTTTTTAGAGATTCAATATTTTCTTCAAGTATTTCATAAGTATAATTAATATCTGTTGGTACAATACTATTTGTATTTGGAACTATTATATTTTCATTTTCTGTTAGCAAAAATGGATTCACTTTTGGATTAGAAATAATGATATCATGAGCAGTGATGCCATTTTTATTAGCATACTCATATAGAACATTTTGTGAATTAACCTTAAAGATGTCATACCCTTTCATCAGCCATTCTAATTTAGAAAAGGTTGTTTCATCAAACTCAGCTGTTACATTTATTTTATTATTTTGTTGAAATACTTCAACTGCTTTTTGTGTTTTAGGACCTATAATGCCATCAATTAAGCCATCATAATACTTTTGTTTTTTTAGACAGGATTGAATAAATTGAATTCTTGAATGGGATAATTTCATATTATTTACCTTTATACCTTTTTATTATTATCTTATAAGTTTCCTCTTAAAATAATACCTATTTACTAGGATTTAATCGTTATTTAAATTTTCTTTTTGAAAAATAATAAGTATTTAAAAAAAGTAAAATTATAACATAATAATATTTATAAAAAAAGACAAACTAGTATTAGATACTATAAAGGAGGTCTATAAATGAAAACTTTAGATTATATTGCGTTAATATTGGTTTTAATAGGTGCAATAAATTGGGGCCTAGTAGGTTTCTTTAACTTTGACCTTGTAGCTGCCTTATTCGGTGGTGTAAACACTGCTTTTAGTAGAGTAATCTACGCAATTATTGGTATAGCAGGTCTATATGCTATAAGCTTCTTTGGTAGATTGAGAAGTGAAGAATAGTATCTAATTTTCCTATCAAAAAAACCTATTCACAAGGAATAGGTTTTTTGTTTTTATGCGACTAAATATTCTTTCAAATATTCCGGTAAGGATTTTAACTCACAACTGATTGAAATAATAAAGTGAACATTATATCTATCAGATACTTTTTTCAACTTATCTATAAGCGATGAAACACTATCAATATCGATTTTAGCTAGTTTTAATAATTCATCGAAGTAAATTTCATGGATATCGTGATCTTCTGACAATATACCACACACAAAACCATAAAATTCATTAGCGTTCATTAATGGGAACTCTCCCGTATTTATAAGCCTAACCTTATGATTAATCTCATAACTGTACTTTTTACATTTATCAATAAAAACAATATTCCCTTTAGAAGTTTTTACTGATTTGTTAGCCATACTAATAAGTTGCCTTGTTTTACCTTCCCCCGTATCACCAGCTACAATGCTTATCATAGTAATCTCCTCCTTAAAATTTAAAATTAAATTTATAAGTGAATTTTTCAATGGCATTTGTCATTGAAAAACATCATTAATCTTGTTGAAAGTTGTGGAATAAGTTACATATATCTTAAGTTTTTAACCTTAGAAACTTATTTACTACTTCAAGCTAGTATAATACCTGTATTAATGTCAGTTTAGGAGATATTCCAGTATCTAAGAAATGGGTGAATTAAGAAAATAAAATGGTACAACATTTGAGTGATTCACTAAACTAGGATATTGTTAAATAAAAATCATAACCGATATTCTAAGTGAGTAAGGGAATTTATTACCAAATAAAAAATTGATGTATATATTTCATTATATTATTAATATATAACTTTTACAATCAAATATTGATTATTTTGTTAAATATATTATCTTAGTTTAATAAGTTCAATAGAATTTAGTATCTTAGACATGTCTTCATACAATAATTCTCTTGTTTGTGACCCAATTATCAAAGATATATAGGGCGTATTATTAATATAACTTAAAAGCACTAGATTGTATCCAGAAGCTGTTATAAATCCTGTTTTTCCACCCCATATTATAGTTTGATTATTCACTTGGTGAATACTATGTAAATACATATTTGTATTCATCCAAGTTTTTTTAACTTCTTTACCATCTATAGTATGATATGTTGCATTATAATATGGTAATCCTATAATTTCTTTGAACTTTTCATTTTTTAACCCTTCATTAAATAATAAATACAAATCATATGCTGTTGAATATTGATTTTCGTCATACAATCCATGTGGGTTCACAAAATTAGAGTCAAGTGCACCTAATTCTTTTGCTTTTTCATTCATAAGGACAGCAAAATCTTCTACACTACCAGCTATATGTTTCGCAATGGCAATAGCAGAATCATTACCTGAATCTATCAAAATGGAATGTAATAATTGTTCTAATGTAAGAATATCCCCTTTACTTATACCAGATCTTTTAGCATTAAATACCAAATCATTAAAGTTATGTGTGATTACTACTTCCTCATCTAAATTCCCATAATCTAATAGTACCAGCGCTGTCATGATTTTGGTTATACTAGCAGGATATATTTTTTCAAATATATTGTTAGCATAGAGTAAATTCTGTTCATAAGAATCAATCAACAAACTTGCAGTGGTATTAATATTTATAGATACTGAATTTTTAAAGTTTGAAGAAACTGTAAATATGTCTTGTGAAACAGGTTTTAACTGTTCGAAATCTGATAAATCTATCTTAGTATCCACTGTATCTAAAATAGGATATGGAAAGCTTTGTACAATAGTATTACCTCTTCTACAACCGCTTGTTACTAAAATTAAGAAAATAAATACTATGAAAATTCTTTTCATTAAAATACTCCTTATTTTGCTTTTTATCTAGCCCATTATTGAAATTGACTTGTTTTTGAAAGGATACCCCACCTTTCTTTTAGACTTTTATTATAATTATATTATACCCAAATAAAAATCAATTTAAAATAAATTACCAATAATTTTTATATTTCTTAAGTGAAGTCCCCTTGTTCTTTGCTCATCAACCTTTTGGGAATAAAAATGCTGTACTTTATAGGATATAGAATTTTCAACGATCTTGTTTCTCTTACAAAGTAAGTGGCATAGGCTTCATTAATATAAAAAGCTAGGAGTTTCTTCCTAGCTTGCATTTAGATTCCAAATAGGTATTTTATTGTGGCGTCAATTGTATTGAATCCAAACCATACAGATAGCATTATAATAATAGTAATTATTATATAAAAGATTAATTTAAAATCCCCTAATGTTGTTTGAATAACTCTCGGAATAGAATGGTCTTTTAATAAGTATACAAAAAAGGATATAACACTTAAAAACAATAAAGTTATCAAGAAAGCATTTATTGGACTTACCCCAATATACATTCTATCATTATTATTTACAATTCTCATATATTCAAATACTTGTCTGGAATAAAAACTTAATAAGAGATTTCCCAATGCTATAGTACATATACTTTTAATAGCTTTATAAGAATACCCATCCTTATTTTTCTGATACATCTTATAGTATTCATTGAAAACTAAAAGGATTATTGCCAGATACAAAAACACTGTTAGAAAGGCAAAGGATCCATATAACTCACTACCAATTCTTAATCCTATAATATGCATTCTTAATTCTTCAATGGCTATTCCAGAACCAAAGAAAAACAAAAACACATATACCAAAATATTAGGCAATAAAACAATTAGCCCTAATATAAATGTCAAATTAATAAAATCTTTTAAATAAAAAACACTATATGAAATAACAATAAAAACAAATATTGAGGATACAATAACAATAGGTTTTATTATTTTTAGTATGTATGTATCTAGAACTGCTTTGCCATCTTTATCTATAAGTAATGAAGTTAGATAACTTAAAAGTGTTAGGAGTATTAATGTATTGGCAAAGTTAAAAAAAGTCAAATAAGAACCCCTTGGGTCTGTAATAAATACTGCTAAAATAATATTTAATAATGAAATCATAGTACCATTAAAAATACATAAAAGGGACCTAGAAATCAATTCACTTTTTCTATAAAAAAGCTTATATCCTATGAAAATACTTAAAATAGGAATAAGTAATAATATTAGAATTCTTATTGTTTGAGAAGAGTAGTGTATTAATTCCATTTTGTTAAATAGGGACAAGTTAAAGATATTATATACATCAAAAATTTTAAATTTGGGTGTAAAAAATCCGTAAGATTTTACTAAGTAAAAATAGCCTATAGAAATTATTAGAGATAAAAATACCATTATCCCAAGAGCAACCCCAGTAATTTTCAAGGACATTACTACAGTTTCTTGACTAAAATTAAAATTTTCTTTCAACCTGCTGTAAAACAATTCATTATTCCTTTTATCCATTTTTTTTACATCTTTCTTCGTACCACAATGGGTGCAAAATACACTCTTATCATCTAATGGTTGACCACAATTTTTGCAATACATAAAAACCCTCCTTTTTTTATATATCTAGAAAAAATTATTATACTTTTATGTGTTTACCTTCTCCTTGAAGCAATATATGTATATCATTCTCTCTTTATTCCAATAGGTACACTTTTAACTTTATAGGAAATAGAACTTCCCAATAAAGCAAAACAAGTTCTTGCTGTTAACAGCAAGAACTATTTTTATTTTACAATATTACGCCAATCTAAGTCTCCCCTATCAAGGGCTTTAATAAGTAGTTCTGCTGTAGCTAAATTAGTTGCTAATGGTATATTATGAATGTCACATAATCTCATAACAGCACTAACATCTGGTTCATGTAATTTTGGATTTAGAGGATCTCTTAAAAAAATCACCATATCAATTTGATTATGAGCAATTTGAGCCCCTAATTGTTGCTCTCCACCTAAATGACCTGTTAAGTACTTATGAATATGAAGATTTGTAACTTCCTCAATTAATCTTCCTGTTGTTCCTGTTGCATATAACTCATTTTTACTTAATATATTCCGATAGGCTATACAAAAGTTTTGCATAAGCTTCTTTTTGGTATCATGTGCTACTAATCCTATATTCATTGTTAAAACCTACCCCCTTTTGATTAAGCTTTTTCGCTGCATACTTATATTCAGTACAATGCCTATTCCCATCATTGTACTAATTAATGAACTCAAACCATAACTAACAAATGGTAATGGTATGCCAGTGTTTGGTAAAATAGCTGTTGCAACACCAACATTAACAAATGTTTGAAAAGTTATAATTGATACAACACCAACCACTAATAAAACCCCAAACAAGTCCATTGCATCTTTCGCTATAAGTATACATTTAATTATAATGATAAGCAATGCTACTATAACCAAACTTGCCCCAACAAACCCTAATTCTTCGCCTATTACAGCAAAAATAAAATCTGTCTGTGGTTCAGAAATAAAATTGGTATTTTTAACAGAAGTTACCTCTCCACTATAAATTCCTTTACCATACAATTGACCTGACCCAATGGCTAGTATTGAATTATATTGTTGCCAAGCTTCAGATAATAAATACCTTTCTGGATATCTAAGGGATAATATTCTATTAACTTGGTATGATTTTAATAATTTTTGAGTTGGTTGTTCAACATACCAAAATATAAATGCAAAACTTGGTACAGAAAGTCCTAAGACTGTTAATACATACTTGTAACTAATACCAGCTACAAACAACATACATACTACCAAAAATATTAGAACCAAACTTGTGGATAAATCCGGTTGCCTAGTTATTAATAGCATAGGAATTGCTACCAGAATAAGCAGTTGTAAAACAATAAAAGGATTATTAATTCTATGTTTGTTTTTTTCTAAAAACATTCCAATAAATATAATCATAAATATCTTACTAAATTCTGAAGGCTGAATATTAATAAAACCTAAGTTTATCCAACGAGTTGCACCATTAATGTTAGTTCCTATTAATAATACCAATACTAAAAAGCCTATATTAAATAAATATATAATCCAATAAAACTTACCTAACAAACGATAATCTACTAATGACATTACAATCATTACGATTATTCCTAAAACTAATCCAAAAATTTGTCTTTTGTAAAAAGATTCATCAGAAGCACTTGCAATTGCAATGATGCCAAAGATAGATATGGCTATAACAAGTAATGCCAATAAAAAATCAAAACGCCTAAATTGATAATGTCTAAACACTTAAAACACTCCTATTTATTATACAAGCTCCTTAAACTCTTAATAGGAATATTAGCATATAAAGCAGGTACTGTCATATCAGATGAATCGGATTTAGCTTGAGTAATTTGAATTTCTATACCATCTCTATCGATCTCCATGTAATTACTAATTACATCAATGATATCAGACTTTATCATTTCTAATACCTCTGGAGAACAATTAGCACGATCATGAATAAGTAATAATTTCAGCCTATCTTTTGCTGTGCTACTTGACGCTTTACGGTTTAAAATATTAGCCAATGACATCTAACCCCTCCTTAACTTCCAAATTTCATCATGCTTTTCAGCCTTTTCATAAAACCTTTTTCTTCGAATTCCATAATAGGAATATCTTCTCCTGTTATTCTTTTACAGATATTCATAAAGGCTTTACCTGCTACTGTACTGTTTCCTACCAAAGGTTCTCCGTTATTAGTTGATATTACAATATTCTCATCATCTGGAACTGCTCCAATTAAGTCTATTGCTAATATTTCTACAACATCATTAATGTTCATCATATCACCACGTCTAACCATGTCCATACGAATTCTATTAACGATTAATCTTGAATTTCTTATTTCATGTGCTTCTAGTAACCCTATAATTCTATCTGCATCTCTAATTGCTGATACTTCAGGAGTCGTTACTACTATTGCTCTATCTGCTCCTGCAATTGCATTTTTAAAGCCTTGCTCAATACCAGCAGGACAATCAATAATAACATAGTCAAATTCTTCTTTTAAAGATTCCGTTAGCTTTTGCATTTGCTCCGGTGTTACAGCATTTTTATCTCTCGTTTGAGCTGCTGGTAATAAATGTAGGGTATTGTATCTTTTATCTTTTATTAAAGCTTGTTTCAATCTGCAATTTCCTTCAATGACATCTACGACATTATAAACAATACGGTTTTCAAGACCCATAACAACATCTAAGTTTCTTAATCCGATATCTGCATCTATTAAAACAACCTTTTTATTTAACATCGCTAAACCTGTCCCAATATTAGCAGTAGTAGTAGTTTTACCTACCCCACCTTTTCCAGAAGTGACTACAATGACTTCACCCATGAATTCATTCCTCCCCAAATATATCTTTATTTATTATATTACCAAATTTTTACACTTATTGCACCTATTATTTCATTAATTAGGATTTTTTTATCCAACAATACAAAAAATATTACTCATTATATTACTTATGCAAATTTGATATCATTAATTGTATTTCTACTAAGGGGTTCTATAAATATACTCCCATCTTCTACAATAGCTATTTGAGGCTGCTTTGTAACTTGTTTACTACTTGGTTGGTCTGGTGAACGTGCAATGACGTCTCCAATTTTTATTTGCATTGGACTCATTTCTAATGCAACAACAAAAGCATTATCATTACCATTAGCACCAGCATATGCAGTTCCTTTTAATGCGCCTAATACTATAATATTACCTCTTGATACAACCTTGGCACCAGGGTTAATATCTCCTATTACTATAATGCTCTGTTCAATTTCAAGTAATTGTCCAGATCTTAAAGTTCCTTTATAAAATTGACCCGTATTAAAAGACAATTCTTGAAGTTTCTCATCAAGTTTCTTTTTAAAGTGAAGCTCTTCTTTTTCACTATTATCCATAACACACACAACATTAATCGTTGAGTTTTCGGATATTGTGAACACCAATTCTTTCTGTTCTTCACTGGTTAAATTTCTTCCTTCAAAAGAAACTGCTAATTTAGCCTGATCAAAAAACTTAGAAGCTTCTCTGACTTTATCTGCTAATTGTTCTTTGATTACTTCAAAGTCAACAACCTCATCAAGAATAATAGTTAGCCCATATTTATTACCCTTTATTAAAACACTATTATTTTTCATAATGTCCCCCTATAACTACCTAAGTGTATTTTCATAGCTAAACTTTTCATTTGTATTATTAAGAGCAAAGTAGTGTCTCAGTACTTCTCTAGCAACAATAGCTGCTTCATTACTTGACATACCATTAGGAATAACCACAGTTATAGCTACTTCAGGGTTTTCATATGGTGCGTACCCAGAAAACAAGGCATGGCTAAGTCCATCAACTCTTTCTTGTGCTGTACCAGTTTTTCCAGCAACAGTAACAGGAAATCCTCTAAATAATGATACAGCGGTTCCTCTCCTAGTACCATTGGTTACAAAATACATCCCTTCACGGATAATATTTAAGTGTTGTTCATTAAATTCACTAATGCCATGAACTTCTGTCTCTCTTTGTTCATGGACTGTTTTATTAGGATTCACAATTTTATCAATAATTCTTAACTGATTGATCGTTCCTCCATTTGCTAAAGTTGCCATATATCTTGTTAAATGAGCTGATGTAAAGTTATTGGTTCCTTGGCCAATAGATGACCTAACGGCATCTTGATTAGAAATCTGTGGTGAATATTCTGGTAGTTCAATGCCTGTTCTTTGATCCAAACCAAACATCGTTGCATATTTTCCTAAATAGTTAATACCAAGAGCACTATTATAATTCCTACTTTCTCTAGTACTTAACCTAAATGCAACCTCACTAAAGAAGTAGTTACAAGAATATGCAATAGCGTCAATAACATTTAAATGTCCAGCCGTCGTCCGATTCCTTCCCCATGCCCAAGTTGAAACTGGTGGAGAAATCTTTGTAAACAACCCTTCATCTCGAATGGTTTCATTTGGCCTAATAACACCTTCTGAAAGACCTGCCAATGCCGAAATCATTTTAAAAGTTGAGCCCGGAGCAGTTCTTTGCTGTAATGCTCTATGAAACATTGGTGTAGATAAGTCAGTATTTAATTCTACCCAATAGGCATTATCCATACCATTAACTAACCTATTGTTATCATAACTCGGATAACTAACCAATGCAAGTACTTCTCCACTATGAACATCTGTTACAACAACAGAACCTGAATAGGGTTCTAATGCAAGTTGCTTAGGTGTTATCTCTAAGTTTAATATCTTATCCTTTATAAAGTCAATAGGCATTATGCTGTTTGATAAAACTTTTCCAATCATTTCCTCATCATACTCTAAAATACCTTGCTCATATATTAATAATATCATATCTTTATTAGAGATTGCATGACTTTCTATTAAATAAGAATATACTTTTTTTTCTAATTCTCTGTTATTTCTAATAGAGCTGATGATAAAATCCACTAGAATATTATAAATCTCATCATTATTGTAATAGTTACTGCTTAGACCAATTCTTTCCAGATCTATATAATTAGAAACTATAGCATGTTCTAAAAACTCTTTAAAACTAATAGATTCATTCATAAAGCTTCTATATACTGAATCCCTATTTCTGTTTTCAGCAGAAATGACAATAACCTGTTGACTTAGTAGATGATTATATACATATTTTGTAAAGTCCCTTAATTCACTATTTAGCAACATTATTGACCTAGCTTCATCTTTTAATTGTCTCTCTATATTATTTAAAAGGGAGTCTTTTTTATTAATATACTTATCGTAGATATTCTTTTGAAGTTCACTTTCAACATTTCTTTCTATTTCCCTTAAGCTTATGATATTATTATTTAGAAAAGCCATAAAAACATCACTTACAACTAAATCTGTATTGCTACTTTTGTTATTCACTATTCTTCTTGCAAGAATAGTAGCTAATTGTTTTTCAAGTTCATTATATGCACCAACTTGAAGTTGTTTATCAATGGTTAAATATACGTCTTTCCCAGGTACTGGATCAATTCTTTCAGCCACATCAATTGTTTTTCCTAGACTATTAACAAAAACTTTCTCTGCTCCAGTTGATCCCCTTAGATAAACTTCCATTTCGCTCTCAATGCCAATTTGACCTACAATATCATTCTGGTCATATGTTTCATCATGTAATCTTAGTTGTTGTAGCTGGGACTCTGTAATAGAACCCGTATAGCCAATAATATGGGCAAAGTACTCTCCTTCAGGATAAACTCTTATTGGATCTTGAAGTATTGAAACTCCAGGAAACTTTATGCTATTTTCTTTAATGGCCGCTAATGTTCTTTCATTAATATCAATTGCAATGGTTTCTGGTCTGTACTTATAGTATCTATTCAAATACAATGCATATCTAATAGCTATAATCTTGAGAGCCTCTTCCTTTGAATATCTATCTGGAGCAAGTTTAAAGAATTTATCCCCACCCATGTATTCAAGCATTTCTCTTGCATTCATTTCTAGTTGTTCATCTTTAATGTTTTGACCAAAAATATCTCTTTTAAATCGAGTGATTCTTGTATTGTTTCCTAGAAACTCATACTCTCCAACCTCATTTATTATAATAGGGAGATCATTTATTATGTTATCTCCATTTTTTTCAATAATAGTAATTAATTCATGAATCATTTCATTTTTATCATCCACATCATAACTGTCATCTATAATGACAGAATAAGCTAATTGATTTACTGCTAGAGGCCTACCATATCTATCATAAATATTTCCTCTAGTAGTCCCTAAATCTCTTTCTTTAATAATTCTTAATGTAAATGAATTAAGGTGTTCTTCTCCCTGGATGATTTGAAGTGTAAATAATCTATTGATAAGGACACTAAACATAAAAATAATTATAATTGTTAGTATAGAGAGTCTATGTGTAAAAAACTTTAGGATGTGTTTAAATGCTTTTTTTATCAATTTTTACACTCCTTTCTCTACTTTTTCTAGCTTATTATTTATATACAATATTATTCTATATAAAAACAGGGTTATAAAAGTGGTATACACCATCTCAGGTATAATAATTCTATATAAGTAGAATACTAAATCTGTTCGTCCTCTTAATAGGAATGATACTGAATAAATAGTAAATCCATAGAAAAAACTACTTAGTAATACCATTAATGTTGGAATTAATAAACTTTCTCTAAAAAAAGATTGATATACAAAACCATTGAAATAACCTATGTACATATAGAGTAATGCATAGGCCCCTATTACTCTTCCAAAAAATATATCAAATAGTAATCCACAAAAAAAGCCGATCAATGCACCTTCAATTTTGCCCCTAATCAAAGCAAATGAAACAGTAACTATAATCAGTAAATTAGGAGCAACTTGACCAATGTTTAACATTTGAAAAACTGTACTTTGTAATAAAAAATTTATTAATATAATAAGTCCAATAACCGTAATGCGTTTCAATATCACTCCTCCTAAACTATACTATTTATTTCAAATGGGTTATTACTAAAACTTCCTCGATATGTTTAAAATTAACCGCTGGTTCTAATAATGCTACTTTTGTTAAATTATTAGGATTTTCTCTAATTTCTTTTACTGTCCCAACGAGTATACCTTGTAAGTATTTATCACTAATATGAGATGTAACAATTTCATCTCCTTCAACTATTTTTGCATTAATATCAATATATTCTACACTTAATAGACCTTGATCCATTAATCTTTTTTCACCTTTAACAATACATAAATCAGCAGTTCTTAAAAACATAGCACTTAAGTTACTTGTATCATCAATGATAGATAACACTTTTGCGTAATTAGGTCCTACCTCAATGATGTGACCAATCAAACCATTTCCTGCAATCACATTCATATTTACTGCTAATCCATCTTTCTGACCTTTATCAATTAAAAATACATTGTACCAATTACCAGGGTCTTTTCCTATTACTCTAGCCCCTACTTTTGGATAGTCGGAATACTTCTGATCTAAATTAAAAAGATCTCTTAGTCTTTCTAATTCAAATTTATCCATTTGAAGAATCTTATTTGCATATTCTAACTCATATACTTGTTCTTGAAGCTCTGAGTTTTTTTCTTCTAATTCTTGAATATTCTTAACAAAATCAACCTTATCTTGAATCCATCCCCCAAAAGTCATTATGCCTCTTTGCATCGGCACAACAATATAAGCAATTGACTTTTCAACTGGACTTACATTTTCTCTTGTATTAATAGTAAAGATAATACTAAGACTGCATAGTACTGTCATTATTATTAAAACATGCTTTGAGCTAATACCCCTCTTTCTCTTCATAACTAACTCCTTTTTTTCTAATTGAACATCAAATTTTTCTCGCTTTTGAGAAAAATATCGCCTATTAAATCAAATATTATATATTAAGAAAGTAGAACTATCATAATATACAAATAAAAATTAATTATATACTCCCTACATCCTATGGAGTATATAATTATTTTAGATTAAAATTCATTCTATGAATACTTGTATTTTTTGGCTTTAGGGATAGATGTTAATGATTTGTATGAATGACTTTTCTCAACGATTTTTCCAATACCTCTTATAACACTATTATCAGGTTCATCTACAACATTAACTTTTAGACCCGTTTCTTTTAAGATAAGTTCTCCAAGTCTATCAATCATAGCACCCCCACCAGTTAAGTATATTCCTGTTTCAATAATATCAGCAGATAATTCTGGTGGTGTTTTTTCTAAAACAAATTTAATTGAATCTATAATATTAAATAGATATTCAACAATAGCATCATACACATCCAGTGATGAAACAGATATTTCCTTTGGTAATCCAGTAACCAAATCTCTACCATACACATTAATTGTACCTTCTTCTTCTTTATAAGCAGAGGCAAGATTAATTTTAATTTGCTCAGCAGTACGATTACCAATTAATATACTGTATTTTTTCTTAATATAATTACCAATAGCTTCATCAAATCGACTTCCACCAATATTTAATAATTTGCTTATTACAATACCACCTAATGATACAACAGATATTTCCGTAGTGTCTCCACCTAAATCTACTATCATATTCCCTTGGGCAGAAGAAACATCAATACTTGCACCTAATGCTGCTGCAATAGGTTTATCAATGACAAAAGTTTTTTTTATGCTCGCTTCTGAGTGATTTACTAAATCGTAAATAGCTCTTTTTTCAACCTCTGAAATATCCCACGGCACACTAATATATGCTACATTTTTAGAAAATAAACTCTTTTTACATTTAAGTTTTTTCAGATACCAATTAAGTAATTTTAACATATTATCAAAATCTGCGATAACACCATTTTTCACAGGATAGGATACATTTATTGTTCTTGGTGTTCTCTCAAGCATTTCATATGCATCATTCCCTGCTGCTACTATTTTTTTCGTCTTGGTTTCTTTTGCAATTAAGTTAAACTCTTTAAGAGCAACACCTTTATGTTTTTTATATATTTTAATTGATTTTGTTCCCAAATCTATTCCTATGACTTTTACAACGATCATAAAAATCTCCTTTCAAGTTAAAAGGAATTATAAAATAATAAAACTATTATTCTATAATTCTGAGCTAGAATTTAATGTCATTAATAGTATTACCAATTAAGGAGATTTAATAATTTCCTAATGGTTTAAAGTAAATCTCTTTCTTTAAAGCTTGTATACTTACCATCACCAATAATAATATGATCTAATACATCTATCCCAATCAATTCACCAGATTGTTTTATGCGTTTTGTAATGAGTATGTCTTCTCTACTTGGAGTTGGGTCTCCACTTGGATGATTATGTAGGATGATGATATGAACAGCTTCATTTTTAATTGCTTCTATAAAAATTTCTCTAGGTGTAATAAGAGATGCATTTACTGTTCCTTTGGTAATCATTTTATCATTTATAACATTATTCTTAGTATCTAACATTACAATCTTAAGTATTTCTTGATTTAAATGTCTCATTTCTTCCATATAACAGTTGGCTACAGAGCTTGGAGAATTTATATTAAATCTCTCAACCCCTTGTAATTTAGCCATTCGTTTGGCTAATTCAGCAACACATTTTATTTGTATCGCCTTTACTCTACCAATTCCTTTAATTTTTGTTAATTCTTTTAATGATAGATAGTTTAAACTAAGTAATCCTTTTTTATAAGAATCCAAATTAAGTATTTTATGAGCCAAATCAATAGATCTTTCTTCTTTTGATCCACTTCTAATAATAACAGCTAACAATTCTGCATCCGTCAACACTTCTGAACCGAATTTTTCACATTTTTCATATGGCCTTTCAGATAAAGGCAACTCCTTGATAGTTAATCTTACTTGTCCCATAGATATTCTCCCCTGAAATATTTTATCCTTGGAAGTCAAATAAATTAATGTCAAACGAATTAAGTCCCTCATAAAGTTTTAATATTGGAAAACCCATTACACTATAAAAATCCCCTTCAATCCTTTCTATGAAAACAGAACCTATTCCCTGAATGCCATAAGCACCAGCTTTGTCCATAGGTTCTCCTGACTTAATATAGGATTGAATTTCTGTCTCTTTAATATGTCTCATATATACATTAGTCTTTTCATAATTAACGTATACATTATCAGATTCTGTGTCAACAATGGCAATGCCTGAATACACTTCATGTTTCTTGCCTTCAAGCATACTAATGAACTCAAAGGCTTCTTCTTCATTCTTTGGTTTTCCTAGTATCATGTTGTTAAACACAACAATTGTATCAGAACCTATCACTAAAGAAGGTTCTTTTAACAAATCCATTACAGATTCTGCTTTTCCCTGAGATAAATTTTTTACTAATGAACTTGGCTCTTTGATGTCACATATACTTTCATCAAAATCACTTGTTATTGTCTGAAATGGAATTTTTAGTGATTGTAGTATTTCTTTTCTCCTTGGAGACTTAGATGCTAGTACAATTTTTCTCAAGTGTTTTCACCTAACCTATAATTTTCTATATACAAAAATTGAAATTGCAATCCCTATTAAACTTGCTAATGTAATTTTAAAAGCAATTCTAAATTCAAGAAATAATATGCCTAAATCCAACTTCAAAGGTGATTCAAGTCCAAAGTCTCCACCTACATTTAACCAGTCAAAGTATCTTGTGCCTTCTCCTAATTCTCCAAGAAAGCCTCCTAATACGATACCTGCTAAAACTAATAAAAATAAAGCCCACCCGTTTTTTTCTTTTCGATTATAAGCCAAAGTACCACCCCTTGTATACTATTTTGTTCATTTTAACTCAACTTATGCATCTTACTCGTATAAGCGCCTAGTTTCATTGAAAATAAAAACTTTATGCCCTTTGGAGCAGTCTTTAAATTTTTATTTTCATTCCGTATATATTTTAACATAAGACTGTTTTTTTGTATATATTATTAAGTAACACTAGTTAATTCTTACTAAATTCGACACCAATCATCGTACTTACTTTAAACACATTCCTTTAAAATAGTAAAAACAAACATCAGGGTAGGTATTTCTTAGAAATACCTACCCTGATGTATTATAATATTTGATTTCATTTTATAGAATATTTCTAAATAATTAAGCCGATGTTATGATCTTAACTGGACATTTTTCCGCACATGCATTACACATTGTACATTTTTCATAATCCACTTTTGCAATATTGTCTTCTACTATTATAGCGTCAAACTCACAAGCTTTAACACATAGACGACATGCAATACATCCAACTGAACAAGATGCTTTTACATCTTTTCCTTTTTCTCTAGAATTACATTGAACTCTTACTTTACTATCTGTAGGTATAATTTCAATTAATCTCTTAGGACAAGATTTTACACACATACCACATCTTGTACATTTGTCTTCATTGATAATAGCAATACCATCAACAATATCAATGGCATCAAATTGACAAGCTCTAACACAAGTTCCTAGACCAAGACACCCGTATTCACAAGCTTTTGATCCTTTACCTGGCGCTGCATGTGCCATTTTACAATCCATTGCTCCATCATAAATGTACTTTTCTTTTGCTGTTTCACAAGTGCCATTACATTTTACAAAAGCTACTTCTCTTGCTGTTTCACCAGCTTCAATGCCTAAAATACTGCCAATATTTTCTGCTGTTGATGCACCACCAACTGGACAAGCGTGTACAGCAGCTTCACCACCAACAATAGCTTTAGCTAATGGGTCACATCCTGTATAACCACAAGCGCCACAGTTAACCCCTGGTAATGCAGCTTTAACTGCTTCAACTAAAGGATCTACTTTAATGGCAAATATTTTACCAGCAATTCCTAAAATCAAACCAAATACAATACCAATTCCACCAATAACTAATGCGGGATATAATATATTATTAAAATCCATAAGTCTCTAGCCTCCCAACTATTATATAAGCCCAGCAAAACCTAAAAAGGCAATTGCCATTAGACCTGCTGAAACCAATACTATTGGATACCCTTTAAATGCTTCAGGAATATTGTTAAATTCTAATCTTTCTCTAATACCTGCTAACAATACAATTGCAATTGTAAACCCTAGTGCGGCACCTAATGCATAAACAACACTTTGAATTAATGAATAACCTTCTTGAATATTTGTAATTGCAACACCAAGTACAGCACAATTTGTTGTGATTAGTGGTAAGAAAACCCCTAATGCTTGATATAAAGTTGGACTCGCTTTTTGAATGATCATCTCAACCAACTGAACCAAAGATGCAATAACAAGTATAAAAGCAATTGTGTACATAAACTCTATATTTAGAGGATCTAAAATAAATGTATAAACAACATATGCAATGATTGAAGCCAATGTCATAACGAATGTAACGGCAAGGCCCATACCTGTAGCCGTTTCCACTTTTTTAGAAACACCTAAGTAAGGACAGATACCTAAGAATCTTGCTAATACAACGTTATTAACTAATGCTGCCCCAACAAATAATAAAATCAATTCCATCTAAACCCCTCCTTAAGCTTTCTTCATTTTTTTATTTTTAATATTATTAAATATTGCTAATAAGAATCCTAGTACGAAAAACGCACCCGGTGCAAGTACAAAGATACCAATAGCTTCGAACTGCTCACCAATTACTTGCAAACCAAATAATTGACCATCTCCAAGTAAATTATAAATAAAACCTGTAATAGCATTCATTACTTCAAAGCCAAAGATTGCTCCTGCACCAAGAAGTTCACGCACTGCACCAATTAATGTAAGTGCAAGGGTAAACCCAAGACCCATACCTACACCATCAAAGACAGCTGGCAATAATTTGTTCTTAGATGCATAGGCTTCTGCACGACCTAAAATAACACAGTTAACAACAATAAGCGGAATAAAAATTCCTAATTGATCATGTAAATTAGGTATATACCCTGCCAAAATTAAGTCAATCATTGTAACGAAAGATGCAATAACAACAATAAATGCTGGTATACGCACTTTATTAGGTATAATATTTCTAAGTAGGGAAATAACAAAGTTAGCAGCTATAAGAACGGCCATTGTTGCTAATCCCATCCCCATACCATTGTAAGCACTTGTTGTAACGGCTAAGGTTGGACACATACCTAATATTTGAATAAAAATAGGATTCTCTGTAAAAATACCAGTTTTTAGTCTATTTATAAAACCATTCATATTACTGTGCCCCCCCTAAATGTTCATTATAATAATTTACTGCTTTATTAACACCATTTACAACTGCCTCAGAAGATACAGTTGCAGAACTAATAGAATCAATTGTATTATCACCTGAAGTTCCTGATGAACCTAACTTAAACGGTTCAGCCACTTCATCTTTAAACTGGTTTTTGAATCCTGCTTCAGTGATCCTTGAACCTAATCCAGCCGTTTCTGTATGGCTTATAATTTCTATACCATTAATGGTACCCTCTGAACTAATACCAACTGCAATAGTAATTCTTCCATAATACCCTCTGTTATTATCAAGAATAAAATTATAACCAATTACAGCATTATCCTTAATAATCTCAAGAACTTCTCTAATCTCAATAGCTGTATCTCCATCATTAATTACATCAAGAGGGTTATAAGTATCCACTTCTGGGGTAATACTATCTAATGCAGCATATTGTCTTAACATTCCTTGTTCAGCGATTGCATCTTTTGTTAATTCATAAACCAAACCAAGTAATGCGCCAGATATTAATGTAATTGCAAATAAGATTAATGCATTTTTAAAGATATTATTTTTTCCCATGGGAATCCCCCTCTCCAAATGCTTTTGGAATAGTGAATCTCTCTATAATTGGAACCCATAAATTCATAAATAAGATTGCATAACTTACACCTTCAGGCATACCACTGTAAAGTCTGATTACAGCTGTAACAATACCTGCACCAATAGCAAAAATTATTTGCCCTTTAGGTGTTACTGGTGAAGAAGCATAGTCTGTTGCCATAAAGAAAGCCCCAAGTATTAAACCACCTGTAAATACATGGTAAGATAAATAATTAATATCAAAGCCATTGCCATTAAAAAATTGGATTGCAGCAATAACGGCAATAGTTGTACCGATATATACAAATGGAATTCTCCAAGTAATTACTTTTCTAATTAATAGATAAGCTGCTCCTATTAATAAGGCTGCTGCTGAAACTTCTCCTAAACTTCCACCGATGTTTCCTAAAAAGGCATCTTGAAGCGATGGCATATTTCTACCACCAGCTTTTAATATATCTAATGGCGTCGCTGATGTCACACTATCAAAGGACCAAATAGACATAATTCTTGGGAATGACAATACTAAAAATGCTCTCGCAGCTAATGCTGGGTTCATAAAGTTTTGTCCTAAACCACCAAAAATTTGTTTAACAACTATAATAGCAAAAGCACTACCTATCACAGGAATCCAAAAAGGAACTGTATATGGTATATTTAATGCTACGAACAACCCTGTAAGTGCTGCACTTAAATCAGTAACGGTATTTTTTCTACCCGTTGCCTTTTGAAAAAGCCATTCCGATGCAACAGCACCTAATATAGCTAAAATTGTAACAATTAAAGCCCTGCTGCCAAAGTTATACACAGCAAAAAAAGTTGCTGGTAAAAGAGCTATAATAACATCTCTCATAATGGTTTGTGTTGATTCATTTGAACGCATATGAGGAGATGAGGATACAACTAACATATTATCTGTCATCTAAACCACCCCTATTTTTTTCTATTTGCTAATATTTCACGTCTAGTCGTTTTAATTGTTTGTGCGATATGTCTTTTGGATGGACAGGTGTATGAACAACTTCCACATTCACAACATTCCATTCCTTTGTACTTTAAGAACATTGCTTCATCTTTTCTTAATGCGTATTGGTTAAGATACATTGGCAACAAGCCATTTGCACATGCACCAACACATTTCCCACATCTAATACAGCTAGATTCTTCAAATAACTCTGCTTCTTTTTTTGTTAAGCATATAATACCTGATGAACCTTTCATAATTGGTAAATCAGTTGAAAATACCGTTAAGCCCATCATTGGGCCACCTGCTATAATTTTCACAGGCTCTTCTATAAAGCCGCCTGCCGCTTCAATTAACTCTTCAAAGTTTGTTCCAATTCTTACTTTAATGTTTTTAGGCTCTTTTATAGCACCACCTGAAACAGTTACGATTCTGCGCATTAAAGGTCTTCCTCTGTGAATTGCTCTGTGGATTGCAATAACTGTATCAATATTTTGTACAATACAACCAACATCTAAAGGCAACATTCCTGAGACGAAAGTTCTTCCTGTAACAGCATTAATAAGCTGCTTCTCTGCACCTTGTGGATACTTAGTTTTCAGAGCTACAACTTCCATTCTTTCTTCGTCTTTTACTAACTCTTTAAGAATTTTAATACCTTCTGGTTTATTGTTTTCTATGGCAATTACACCTTTTGCTTCTGGGAATAATTTAAGAATTATTTTTAAACCTAGAATAATTCTATCAGGTTCTTCTAACATAACTCTATAATCTGAAGTAAGATAGGGTTCACATTCCGCACCATTTACCACAATATAATCAATTTTTTTCTCTGGTGGCGGTGTTAATTTAATATGTGTTGGAAAACAAGCACCACCCATTCCAACAATTCCAGCTTCTCTAATAATTTTTCTAATTTCTTCTGGTGTTAACTCATCAATATTCTCTCTTGGTTGAATGCTTTCATGTTCTTCATAAAGGCCGTCATTCTCAATAATAATAGCTTCTACTTTTGAACCGTTTGGTACTAGGACAGGCTTAATATCTTTTACTGTTCCAGATACTGAGCTAATAATTGGTGAAGCAAAAAACGCATCCGTATCTCCAATTTTTTCTCCTAATAATACACGATCACCTTTTTTAACCAATGGTTTACAAGGTGCTCCTAAATGTTGAATAAGCGGAAAAACCAAATCTCCTTTTGGAAGAATATACTCAACTGGCTTATTCATTGTAGCTTCTTTGAAATCTTTAGGATGAATTCCCCTTTTAAATGTCAAAGCCCCCATGATAGACCTCCTATTTATATATGATTATTGTATACAGTGTTAACTTTATAATAATACAAATAACCAATAAGCACAACGATTGATAAAAACTCTACAAAGGATGTAATCTCAACCAAATTCAAGGCCTTACCCTTGTTTCTTAATTTAATCAGTAGCCTTTCTCAACATTTTTTTACAAAATTTGTTGAAAAAAAATAATAATCATCTATTCATTGTGAAATGATTATCATTCTTTTGGTATTAAACACCAATAATTTTTATTATCTGTTAATGATTATAATTAAAATAACTAAATTATAACAAATTTTTAGAGTAAATAAGTCAATTTTACCTAAATATTATATAATTCACTAATATTTTCTTTGATGTATTCTTTTAACCATAGGTATATTTTAGGATTATTTATTGATAGTTCATTACCTAATATTTCATAAATTTCCTTAGATGTTATTTCAAATTTTTTATTGTTATATAAATGTCTGTAGCTAAAATTACTCTTGTCCATGGATATTATAATGCCTGCAATTGACGTTGGCAAATCACCTAACGGGGGCCTATCAATATGATTGTATGCCATGGAAGCAGTGATTTTAGTACCTTGGTTTTTTTTTGATTGTATTACTAGATTCCCATTACATTGGTTACAGGTTTGATCAAATAAGGGAATTCCTAAACCAATTTTTCTTAGTGTTCTACTGGTAACAAAAGGATCTTTAATGGTGAGTATTAATTCATCATCAATTCCGATCCCATCATCCATAATAATGACTTTTAATAAATTATTTATTAAATCCTCTACAACTTCAACAGTAATATTGTTGGCTTTTGCTCTAACACTATTTGAAACGATATCCGTTATATGCATTGAAATTTCTTTCATAGCTATCCTATTCCTATTTCTATAAGTTCTTTTATCATATCATAAGAAGATTTATTTGAAACTAAAATAGAGATATCTTCTTCATTCGCTTTAATAATTGCATCTTGGTCTATTTCAAAGCCCTCTGTAACTATAATACAAGCAATATTGGTTAAAACAGCTACAGCAACAATATTAATATGACTCTGAATGGTCACCCATACTTGCCCTTCTTTTGCATTTCCCATTACAACACTAAGCAAATCACCAGTAAATCCTCCTTTTACTTCTTTGTTAATCCCTTCTTCTCCTGCAACAATTTTAAGAGATAACTTTTCTATTAATTCCTTTACTGTCATATTTTTCCCACCTTATATTTTTTATTCTTTAATTGAACGTGGTAATTTTTCAGCAAGTTCAACCATACGTTCTGCAAGTTGACCAACTTCTTTTCTTAACATAAATATACAATCTTCAATATTAGCATTTTTTAATACAATGTCTTCTGCCAAAGCTTTACAAGTTGGGGAACCACAGGATCCACAATTAATTTTAGGTAGTTCTTGGTAAATCCTTTCTAATTCTTCCATTTTTTTTATGGCTTCTGATATATCTTCATCTAACCGTAACACTTCTTTAGGCTTTAGAGGTTTTTCCCATGCATAATCCAATGACTCTAATACAAAATGGATATCCCTAGTTTCAGGATGATTCTTATGGTACCTACTTAATTTATCCATTCTACATCGAGATACAAATGGATTCTCAACAGTTAATGGACCGCCTAAGCACCCCCCAGTGCAAGCCAAACATTCAACATATTCCACATTATTCAACTCATTATCTTCAATCATTTCTAGAATTCTAATAACATTTTCTATGCCGTCAACTGCCACATAATTAATGGTTTTTGAAGCACTCACCTCACCTCCAGGTGCCGCCCAAAACATACCTCTATTAGAACTTAATCTTAGATGTTCATAATGATGATCATTCTTTTTTATGGCCTTAACCATAGATTTGTATATGTCTTTAATGGAGATTACCCCATCAACCTCAGACTTCTCTATTAAAGTGGGGTACCTGCTATTGGTGATTTTTGCAGCACACGGAGATATAAAAAATACACCTATATCCTCATCCTTATACCCTTTATCCAAAAAATGGGTTCTTGTCATTCGACCAGTGATTTCTTTAGGCGATAATAATGGCAATATGTTTGGAATTAAAGTAGGAAATCTACTTTGAACAACTTTTACAACAGCTGGACAAGCCGAAGATATTATAGGCTGTTTCCTACTATTGTTTTTAATATATTCCTTCGTTTTTTCTGTTACCAACTCAGCACCTTTTGCAACTTCTATGACTTCATCAAATCCAATATCCTTTAATGCCATAAGAATTTTATTAACATTATGTATGCCCTTAAACTGAGTATATAAAGAGGGTGCTGGAATGGCAATTTTAACCTTATACTGATTAATAATACTTACATCATCTGCTTTGGCCTTCTTAGCCATGTTTTTACAAACTTTAATACACATACCACAGTCAATACATCTTTCATCAATAATAACTGCTTTTTTATTTCTTACTCGAATTGCTTCTGTTGGACACCTTTTGATACAATCTGTACAACCAGTACATCTATCTTTATCAAGATAAACCGAATGTTGCTTCACCATAAAAAAGTCAACTCCTTACAATTCAGTATTAGAAATCGTCAAAGTATCACATATTATTTTCATTCCAAATTTATCAATTAACCAGTCTTGTAGTTTCTGGAAGGTATATATAATTGAGTTGGCGTCGACCGGCTGAAAGGAAAGGCAACAATTCAACTTAAAAAAACAATAATCTCAACAACAGTTCCCTTCCCAACTTCACTAGTAATCTTCAAATCATCACTATGCCTCTTCATATTAGGCAAACCCATACCAGCTCCAAAACCCATCTCCCTAGCTCTTGCAGTAGCAGTAGAATACCCAGCCTTCATTGCCAACTTAATATCTTCAATACCTGGCCCTTCATCCTTTAAAACAATATATATTCTATCTTCATTAATATCACCATCTATTACCCCACCATTGGCATGAATAACCATATTAATTTCAGCTTCGTACATTGCAATAGCAACTTTTCTTACAATCTCAGCAGGGACTCCTAATTGCTTTAAAATCTTTTTCACTTTACTAGAAGCCACACCTGCATGGGTAAATTCATCTCCTAATACATCATAATGAAAAGTCATTGTGAGCAATCTCCTCTCCTAATAGACCTTTTTCAAATAATATGCCACAAGCACTAAACAAAGAATGTCTTGTTGCTAATACCACAATTTCTTTTCTTTTAGCCATGGATATAAATTCATCATCCACTTTTTTACCTCTTACAATAACAATTGCTTTAATGTCAAGAATATCTGCAGTTCTAATAACTTGTGGATGGGTTAAACCTGTAAGAAGTAAAACATTATTACTTACAAAAGCTAACACATCACTCATTAAGTCACAACCATAACCATAATCAATGCTTTCCATAAGCATTTCTTCTCCTGTCAGGACTGTTGCATCTAAATATTCCTTTACTTCTTTTAAAAGCATCGCTTTCCCTCCGATTCAAATGAAGGATCATTAAATTTAATGTCTATATTCAATAATCCGATTCCATACATCAAGATAAATTTCTTTTTCATATTCTTCTTCAAAATTTGGTATATTACCCAGTCTCCAAAGAGATAGTCCTTGAACACCAAATAATCTAGCCAATTCAATTTTTGCTTTAACACTTCTAGAATCTTCATACCATAAAACATTATAGCTATTATCTCTATCATCGTAAAAGTTAACAAATGGGTTTTGGTTAATGCTAGAATAACTTATACTTACATCTTTTATTAATCGATTTTTAATAGATTCATATGTTGGAGAATAAGGGTATTTATTGATTACTTTACCTTCTTGAAGCTTCCATTGTACAGAATCAAATGAAATTTGCAACATAATTTTACTTCTATCACTTATTCCTGTTTCTTCATTTGTTATGGCCATTAAGGCATAATATATTTCTTCAATTGGCGTTAAAGGGGTTAAGGTATACCCTAATGCCATATCGCGTTCTGATAATTGTTTGGCATTATAGTCATGAGCCATTAATATTACTCTATCTGCAATTTCTCCTATGGTTTTATAATCATACCCATCAAAGTAGGGTTGGCCTGTTCTTCTTTTAGGATGAACTGCAACATACAATTTTTTATTGTATTGACTTAATATTTCTTTTAACTCAGATAAAAAGTGATTAAATTCCCCAGCCAAATACTCACCTTTCATCTTTTCAAAATCTATAACAACACCATCAAATTCATACTGATCATTGCCATTAATACTGTTCAATTCTTTTACTATTTGACCAATGACTGTACTTCTCACATTTTTATTAGAAACAATATAGTCCACCAAAGGCATACTTTGACCATTTACAAGAATACTTTCCTCTCTAACAAAAACCATTAAGTGGGTAGATACATTCCTCTCATAAGCCAAATCAAGAGGCACTGTAAAACCCGATGGTATACCAAATTCATTGTTATTTCTTCTGCTTGTATTTAAAACAACATTATTGTTGGTATTAACCTCTAACCTGCTCCACCCAAAACCAACCGAATCTAGATCTTTTATAAATGCCATTTGATTAGCAGAACTGATGGCATAAAACCCATGAAGCTCATTAATCTTATTATTCTGAAGATGGTACATTCGCATCATCATTGTTGCAGCTTGCTCTCTTGTAGCCGTATCATAGGGCTTAAACTGATTTTTTCCCACACCGTTGATAATACCAAAGTCTTTAGCCATGTTAATATAGCCTATATTACCACTTACATCTTCAAAAGAATTGGGGAGATAGATAAGCTTACTTCCTAAGTCATTGTATCCAAGGGCCCTTACAATCATAATAGCCATTTCTTCTCGTGTGATAGGCTCATTTGGTCTAAAATGTTCTGTATCTCTAACTATTATGCCATATTTTACAGCCGTCTCAATGTATTTGTAATAAAAGTCATTTTTATTTTCATTGTCTTTAAAACTTCCTACTGTTGGTATTATTAAGTCATAGTTTAATAATCTTACCAGAAAAGTAATAAAGTCTCTTCTTGATATTGTATTCCCTACCCCAAATTGGTTATTCCCTATACCATTTGTTATATTTAAAATCCTTAGGTCATGTATGTGATCCTCAGCCCAATGCCCAGTAGGCACGTCGTCAAATCTATTTTTTTCATTTCCATAAGAAAAGTTAAAGGCAAAAAATATACAAAGTACTACCATACATACTTTTTTCATATAATCCCTCCTTTCATTAATTAATCTTTATCAAAAGTAATTCTTCCATCCCCTGTAATATTGATAACCTCACCTAAGTATGTTGGCTCTGGTTTAAAAACATTCACATATAAAAAGTCTTTATTTCTTGCTAATATTTCTCTTGTTTTAAACACACTCATCTTTGGATAAGTTCTTAAATCAGAAGTTACCCCTTGTGCTTCTATACCTAATTTTTTTGAAACATATAAAGCGCGCTTTAAATGGTATTCTTGAGTTACTATAATTAATCTTTCTACTTGAAATATTTCTTTTGCACGGTACACACTCTCATAAGTGCTAAAACCTGCATGATCCATAAAAACATCTTCTTCAGGAATCCCTCTAGCAACTACATAGTTTTTCATTGCATTTACTTCATCATAATCCAGTTGTCCATTATCACCACTTAGTAATAATTTTGGTGCTTTTCCCATTTCATAGAGTTCAACCCCCACTTTTAAACGATCCTCTAAAATATTTGAAACATTGCCGCTTTGATATACCAATGCACCTAATATCAAAATTGCGTCTGCTTCAAAGACATTATCTTTTGTCATAATTAATTGATTCCCTTTTTTTCTAACATGACCATCTATTGCTAATACGCTTGTTACTCCTAAAAGACCTACTATAACTAAACTAACCATAAACCTTTTAATACCTTTTCTCATCATTATCACCTATACCATATACAATTTTTCTTTCATCCAAAGGTAAGCCTTTTTTCCCCACACTTCGTGTTCCCCATTAAATACATCAATCTCAATATTATTGTCTGCATTATATTTGTTATATATTTCTTTAAGTTTAGAAACGGTTGTTTGAGCGCCTTTAAGAGGGAAGATAGGATCATCTACTCCTGATTCTATAAATAGATCTCTAGGGGCTATTAATCCAATGAGATCTGACATTTCACAACAATTAATAATTCCTGGAATATAATTATCCAGACAATGTCTCATAGCCATAATACTATCTTTAAAGGTATTTGTATAACCACTTATTACAGTTGCTTTAATTCTCTCATCAACAGCAGAAGTTAATGCTGTCACAAGTCCACCTCCTGAAAATCCCATACAGCCAATTTTAGAATGAATAATATCTGAACGAGTATTTAGATAGTCCATCGCTCGTATGGTTTCATAAACTCTATGACCTATTAAAGTTTGTCCCATCATTAATAAATTTGTTGCTAATCTATAACAGCTATTCTCCTTTGGGTCTTTATCTTGATCTTCTTCCAATCGTCTATCGCCAAAACCTAAAATTTCTGGAACCATAACTGTAAACCCATTTTTCACTAGTTCTAGAGCAAAGTTTTTATGAATGGTAGGGTCACCCTTATTAAAGGACCCATCTGGTAACAAGCCTATACACTCTTTACTACCATAACCATGTCCTGGACAAGCAATGACTGCTGGTCTTGTTTTTTGATTATTTTTAGGAATAATAAGATAAGCAGGAACCCTCATATGTAAATAAGTTGAATATTCTATTCTATCTATAGTATACTCTTCAAACTCTTCCTTTTGTATGACAATGGCATTCAGGGATTGCTTTTCTTCCGGAAATCCTCCAAGTAATTCTATCAGTTTTTCTTTTAATAATTCTTTTTGATCAATCCAAAGGCTAATACTGCTACTGTTAAAACCATAGCTTTGTTTTGTCATTTTATAGCGTTCTTCTAAGTATACATCCGGCGCCCACATTTATATTCTCCTTACAGTAACTATTGATTATACTAACATTATAACTTATTTAATATATAAAAAAAAGGTATACATACAAATGCATACCTCGTAAACTACACTATTATTTACTGCCCTACTTCTAAATAGGTGTATCCATATTAAAACAAATTTTAATGAATCTCTCATACAGTGAGACTTTTTTCATAATACACTCTAAACAGCCTAGAACAAAATGTCCTAGGCTTATATATAAAAACTTCTTGAAAGACAAGAAGTTATTTTCTCTATCAGGTATATGTTCTCACCTTTACTATATGTTATGCAGTATAAAAATTTATGTGATTTAAAACAAAAAAATAGATAAATATAGGCTGTTTTATATTATAACATCCTATATTTATCCACCAAATTATTTATTTAAGACCGATAATGGATTGCACCATCTCTGGATAACCGGTTATTATAACGTCTATATCATACTTCAATACACGTTTCATATTGCTCTCATTATTCACAGTCCAAACCCATATTTCCCTATCTATTCTTCTTGCATTATTTATTATCCTATTTGACAACATATTTTGTTCGATGGAATAAAAATCCACATCAAGTGTTGCTAAGTTACCTGTAACTGCATACATCAACTGTCCAATTTTAATGTCTGGATTAATTTTTCTTATTTCCTGTAAGACGGGATAGTTAAAGGATTGAATATAACACTGTTCTACCATTTCATATTTTTCTATTAATGCTACTAAATTTTCTGCAATATCTATTTTATTGCCATATGCCTTTATATCAAGAATGAGCTTAGCTTGATCTTTAACTTCAATTAAAACTTCTTCTAAAGTAGGGATTTTTTCTCCCATAAAGTCATCTGAAAAATGTGACCCAACCTCTAATACTGATAATTCTTCATAGGTTAAATCTATAACTCGATAAGGAACTCCAGCAACCCTTGCTAAATCCCTATCATGATTTAATACTATTACATTATCCTTTGTAATTTGTATGTCTATTTCAACAAAATCCACTTCTTTTTCAATTGCAGACCTCACACTACTAATGGTATTTTCAGGGCTATTATACATATCCCCTCTATGGCCAGCAACTGCTACACTTCTCCCAATATATGCTATATTATCTGTAACAGTATAATGAAAATATATTGCCATAATTAAATACACCGTTAGTAAAATCAAATTAAAAACACTCTTTTTCATAATAAATGTTGATATTTTATCTTCCATTTCATATATTTTTTTATTTTTAGAAATAATCAATTTGTCTTCAATTTCTACATCTTGATTAATATGATATCTATAAAACAATCTCGTAACAAATGTTATATTGATAGGGATTAGCATCAAAGCAAATACATATGTTATAAAACTTGATAAAGTAACTAGAGAATTATCTAAAAAAAACAAATTAATATCTGTAATTAATGATGGAATTAATGTAATGCCAGAAATTATAAATATACCTATTAAAAATATAATAATGTTTAAAACAAATAACCCTACTATGATCCGTATTTGATTTTTCTTGGTGAGTTCCATACTGCTACTAACGGCTTTTCTAACAGATTTATTTTCAATAATTATAAAATGCAATGTAAAAATCCATCGAATGATAATATATATAATTAAAATGAATACTAACCCATATAAAGTCATTAATAGCCTTGAACTAAATATTTGATTCCTAATAAATGATTTAATCTCTATATCTTCACTCAGGGACCCTAACAAAGGGGAGTCTATAAAAGGTATTAAAAAAACAAATAAAGTTATTAATTGAAAAACACCGAAACCAACAATTTTAGGTGTTTTTTTAATTACCGTATCAAAAGCATGAAGTATTGAAATAGACTTAGAGAAATACTGCTTTTGTGAGATAACAATTATGACGCCAAATTGAATAAATAAGATAACAACAGCAATAGTTGCTATACTCAATAATCCAAAAATGCCTCGGTAATTTAATACAATCCTAAATATTTCAGTATTTAATAAAGAACCTGATCCTAATGACCAGATCACTCGATTAAAGATATACGCAATTATAGGAACAAAAATAAAACCAGTGATTAACATATAAAAGAATTCAAAAATAATATGTTTCTTATAGGTTTTCTTTAAGTCTAATAAACTTCTACGAAATAACAACTCAACCATACTATCGCCCCCTTCAATGTAATTACCTGGTTAGCTGTATATATTAAATTATATCAAAAATTTAAAAATATATCTTCTTCATTATTAAAATTTTTTTATTCAACCCCTAATAATTCTTGAATTTTCTTCATCTCTTAATCTTTTAAGCAGCTACTTTTTGATTTTTGATTATGATTTGATTGAGAATTTGTCTATTAATTTGTGTGCATAAAGTAATGGCAAATTTAATGTCATTTTCTATATTTACACTTGCTTTTTGATATTCTGTTTCAAGAGAGTGTATTGTAGTGACTATGTTTGGATATAGATTACCCGTTATATCTAATGCTTTTATACTTAGTTCATTTTTTTTTGTCATTTCTTTAAATTTCTCATTTAACTTAAATTCATATCTTAAATGCTTTACTATATTTTTAAAATAACTTCCTTTATAATAATGTGGCGCACAAAAGAAATCTGATAAAAAATGATTAATAACACCTAAATTCATGGAAAATGTTTCTATGTTCTTTTCATCGTTCATTATTAACTTATCTATTTCCTTTAGTACAAAATCCAATGAATCTTGAAGTCTGTGAGATTTATTTGAAAGTGTGTATGTAATGTCAGGCTTAATATTGCCGTACATAAAATACTTTTTATTAAGTTGAATATTGTATTCCTCTTGTATATTTTGATATGCATTTTTGCCAATAAGCATATGTGTTTTTATTATCATTAGACATCTCCTATCTACTATTTTTCAACTTTTTTATTATAACGTATAAATGCTAACAAATAGTAAACATAGTGTTGAATTTCAGTTAATAATCTAATAACAGTCTATTGCAATTAAGTAAACAAATTTTCCAGTAGAGTAAAAAAAATCCAGTTATAACTGGATTTTATAAATTTATAATCTTGTGTTCTACCATTGTTTGAAGGGCTTTTATGACACCAAATTTTGCGTGTGTATATGTTAATCCCCCTTGAAAATAAACAATATACGGCTCTTTAATAGGCGCATCCGCACTTAATTCAATGGAAGATCCTTGAACAAAAGCGCCTGCAGCCATTATAACTTGACTGTCATAACCTGGCATATCCCACGGTTCCGGAGACACATAACTGTCCACTGGTGCAGCCCCTTGTATACCCTTACAAAAAGAAATAACGCTTTCTGGTGATCCTAATTGTATGGCTTGTACAATATCATGTCTTGTTTCTTGTCCATTTGGTAGGGCTTTATAACCTAATGCTTCAAAAACATTAGCAGCTAGTATAGCCCCTTTTAATGCACCTGCAACCACTTGAGGGGATAAAAACAGACCTTGAAAAAACACTTGATTTAAACCTAATGTTGGTCCCACTTCGCTTCCTAGACCTGGTGCTGTTAAACGGTATGCAGCTCTTTCTACATAAGCTTCTTTACCAACTATGTATCCTCCAATTGGTGCTAATCCTCCTCCTGGATTTTTTATTAATGACCCAACTACTAAATCTGCTCCAACATCAGATGGTTCTATTGTTTCTACAAATTCACCATAACAATTGTCAACCATACAAATAACATCACTTTTAATACTTTTGATATAACTTATTAATTCACCAATTTCTGTAACTGAAAGGGTTTTTCTCCAAGCGTATCCTTTGCTTCTTTGTATGGTTATTAGTTTTGTATGGTCCGTAATTTGTTTTTTAATTCCTTCATAATCAAAGGTTCCATCCTCTAATAAATCAACTTGTTTATATCTTATGCCGTATTCTTTCAAAGAACCTATAGCAGGTCTAATACCAATAACAGATTCTAATGTGTCATATGGTTTGCCAACAGGGGATAACAATTCATCTCCTGGTAGTAAATTTCCAAACAATGCAACAGTAAGTGCATGTGTACCTGATATTATTTGAGGTCTTACTAATGCAGCTTCAGCATTAAATACCGACGCATATACTTTTTCTAATGTTTCCCTCCCATAATCATTGTACCCGTATCCTGAAGTAGATGTAAAATGGGCGTCACTTAATTTGTTTTTTTGCATTGCACGAAGTATTTTCAATTGATTGTATTCTGCAATTTCATCTATTTCTAAAAAACGTTCTTTTAGTTTGTTTTCTATACCTTTGCTGAATTTAAAAACTTTTTCATCTATATTTAAATTTTCATATAATCCACTTAAGTTTAAATTACTCATCTTGACCATCCTATTCTCTAGTGCTTTACCATATAGAATCCCGATTCATAAAATTTTAAGATAAAACCTTATGAATCGGGATTCTATTTATAGTTCCAATTTGCTAATAATTTTTCTATTTTTAATTATTGGCATCCATAGTTGCGGCATTAAAATTAACCTCTACAGTTGGAATAATTGTCGAAATAGCATGTTTATATATCATTTGAGTTTTACCTTCCACCTCTAAAATCACAATAAAGTTATCAAATCCTTTAACTGTACCTTTTAGCTGAAAACCATTTGTTAAATAAACAATTAATGCTACTTTCTCTTTTCTTACTTGATTTAAAAATAAATCTTGTAAATTAATAGCTTTACTCATCTTAAATCGCCCCCTTAAGTTATTTATTAGGATATATTTTATTTATATTATACCTAATACAATTTCATTTTATTATAAAATTTCATTTTCTTCAATATTTTTTATTATTTCTTCAAATATCGAAGGAAAATCAAAATTAAACTTAGTAATATCTACCCATTTGACATTTTTCTCTCTTTTAAACCATGTAAGCTGTCGTTTTGCAAAATGTCTTGTATCTCTTTTAATAATATACTTGGTTTCTTCAAGGGTAATCTTGCCTTCTATATAGTCTAATACTTCTTTATACCCAAGACCTTGCATAGACACTAATTCTTTTGTAAATCCTTTGTCTTTCAAATCTTTTACTTCTTCAATAAGTCCCTCATTAAACATCAAATCAACTCTATAGTTAATTCTTTCATATAATTTTTCTCTATCCATTGTTAGGACAAAATAACTATATTCATAAGGTGATTTTTTTTGTCGTTGTTCTTCGTTATGCTTAGAGATAGGTTCTTTATAGGTCATATAGTATTCTAATGCCCTAATAACTTTTTTTTCATTATTATGGTGTATGGCTTTTGCAGATTCAATATCTACATCGGCTAACATATTGTGTAGATATAAGTTGCCTTCTTTTTCTAAAATTTTAGTTAACTCTTCTCTATAATGGCTACTCTTATCTTCACCTTCTGTAAAATCTATATCATATAGTACTGCTTGTATATAGAACCCTGTTCCTCCAACAATAATAGGTATTTTTCCTTTATTGTGTATCTCTTCAATGTATTTTTTAGCACGTTGTTGAAATATATGAACATTAAATTCATCATCTGGATCAAATTCATCAATAAGATAATGGTTAATACCATCCATTTCATCTTCTTTGATCTTTGCTGTACCTATATCCATACCTCTATATACTTGCATAGAATCTGCAGAAATAATTTCTCCATTTATTCTCTTTGCTAATTCTATTGATAATGCTGTTTTTCCAACTGCCGTTGGACCTGCTAATATAATTAATGGTTTTTTCAATGGTATTTCTCCTTTTAAACCTATTGTATACGTTTAAATTTTCTTTCTAATTCATATTTTGTCATAGAAATTATAGTAGGTCTTCCATGAGGGCAAGTATATGGATTTTCTAGATTTAGTAAATCATCTATTAATTTCTTGGTTTCCATAAATGACATATTGTTATTGGCCTTTACTGCTGCCTTACATGCCATGAGTGCCACTCTTTCTAATAGAATATCAAATTTATTGATATAGTTTTCATCTGATAACAAATCCAATATCTCCAAAAATACTTCTGGTTTTAAGTTTTCACCTAATATATATGGAACAGCTCTTATTGCATAGCTATCACCACCAAAATCTTCTATAACAAAACCTAATTCTTCAAAAACCCTTTTGTATTTTTTAATGACTTCTTGCTCCTTTAAATCTACATCAATAATCAGAGGCTGAAGCAAGGGTTGAGATGATGTGTTGGCTTTTTTAATATTGGATAAGATTTTTTCATAAAGTATTCTTTCATGAGCAGCATGTTGATCGATTAAATAAAACTTTTCTTTAAACTCTACTATCCAGTAGGTATTGAACAATTGACCAATAATCTGATAAAAAGAGACTGCTGACTTTGAGAGTAATGGTTCATTTATAATTAATTGTTCTACAGGGTTTTTAGACTCACTTTCTTTCACTTCACTATAATTATTAATATTTTCTTTAACAAAGGTATTCTGAGTTGTTTGACCCTTACTAGGTTGATTATTGTCCTTGTTATTCTTTTCAACTTTTATTTTAGATAAAGTTGTTTCTTTTTTTCGATCTAATTCTTGGTCCTTACTATCTTTTAAAATATAATCCTTTTCATTATTCACTTTTTCACTGGTTGTATTTAATGCTTTTATTTTTTCCTTTTCAAATGGTTCAGGAATGCCTTTTTGGTAAATCGTTTTATTTTCTTTTTCTTTGTCTAATGTAATCTCTGGTATTAATTCTATTTGCCTTAGACCATCTATAATAACCTTTTTAGTTAACTGAAATAATTCTTCACTGTTGTTAAACCTTATTTCCATTTTTGTAGGATGAACATTGACATCAATTCTTGAACTTTCTATTTTATAATGTAATACACAAAAGGGATATTTATGCATTGGTAGATAAGTTTTATAGCCTTCTTCTAATGCTTTTTGTATTAACGTACTTTTGATATACCTACCATTAATATACGTACTTTCATAATTTCTATTAGAACGGCTAATTTGAGGTTTACCAATAAATCCAGTAATCTCTACCTCTTCTGTTTTATAATTTATAGGAATGATATTTTTTGCAATATCTTTACCATATATATTAAAGATTACGTCTTTTATCTGATTGTTCCCAGAGGTATGTAACTTTACTTGATTGTTATAAATGTATTTAAAAGATATATGGGGATGGGACAATGATAATCGATTCAATAAATCGCTTATATGGCCTGCCTCTGTTCCTGGGGATTTAAGAAATTTTCTCCTTGCAGGGGTATTAAAAAAAAGATTTCTAACAATAATAGTCGTGCCCTCTGGGCATCCTATTTCATCCTTTGAGATTTCATTACCCCCTTGGATAACATACCTTACTCCCGTAATTTCTTCCCTAGTTTTTGATATAACTTCTACTTGGGATACAGAGGCAATACTTGCTAAGGCCTCCCCCCTAAACCCTAATGAAGATACTGTGAATAAATCTTCTATTGATTTGATCTTACTTGTAGAATGTCGTAAAAAAGCTGTTGTAATATCCCCTTTGTTAATCCCTAGTCCATTATCAGTAATTCTAATGAATTGGATACCGCCTTCTTTTATTTCTACGGTAATTGCGCTAGACTTAGCGTCTATTGAATTTTCCACTAGTTCTTTCACGACAGATGCTGGTCTTTCTACAACTTCTCCTGCTGCTATTTTATTTATGGTATGTTGATCTAATAATTTAATTGTTGACATTTTTATCACCAACTATTTTTTTATTATTTTTTGTAATTCATATAACTTATTCAATGCATCCATTGGTGTCATTTCTAAAATGGATAGTGCTTGTAGTTCTTTTATTACTTTATTATGTGTTGTTTCTTCAAACAAACTCATTTGTTGAGGCCTTGATTTATTGTCATCAGTAACTACTTCTTTTTTTTCCTTTAATACCTTTTCTACATTCACGTTCTTTGTTATATCTGCATCTGCTAATTCACTTACCAATTCTTTTGCTCTATTAATAACAAATTCTGGTACACCTGCTAATTTTGCAACTTGGATGCCATAGCTTTGATCGGCTCCACCCTTAATTATTTTTCTAAGGAAAATTATATCGTCACCCAACTCTTTTACTGCGATACAATAATTGTTTACCCCCTCTAATTTGCCTTCCAGCTCAGTTAATTCATGGTAATGGGTAGCAAAAAGAGTTTTGGCACCAATTTTATTAAGATCACTTATGTATTCAACAACTGACCAAGCGATACTTAATCCGTCAAATGTACTTGTTCCTCTACCTATTTCATCTAATATAATCAAACTATTTTTTGTTGCATTTCTTAGTATATTGGCTACTTCTGTCATTTCAACCATAAAAGTACTTTGACCAGAAGCCAAGTCATCTGATGCACCAACTCTTGTAAATATTCTATCTACAATCCCTATATTGGCTTCTGTGGCAGGCACAAAACTTCCAATTTGACCTAATAGGACGATAAGAGCAACTTGTCTCATATAAGTGGATTTTCCTGCCATATTAGGCCCTGTGATAATGGAAATCCTCTGGTCTAGATTGTCTAAATATGTTTCATTAGACACAAACATATCATTATCAATCATCTTTTCAACTACTGGATGTCTACCTTCTTTAATATCAATAACGCCTTCCTTATTGATTGATGGTCTAACATAGTTTTGCCTGTCAGCTACAAACCCATAGGATAGCAAAACATCTAGTGTAGCCACTGCTTTAGCAGTCTTCTTAATTCTAAGTACTTCTTGTCCAATAGCTTCCCTTACTTTCACAAATAAGTCATACTCTATGGCTACAACTTTTTCTTCTGCACCTAGAATGGTATCTTCCATTTCTTTTAACTCTGGCGTAATGTATCTTTCTGCATTTGCCAAAGTTTGTTTTCTTACATAACCCTCGGGTACAAGACTCAAGTAAGATTTTGTAACCTCTATATAGTAGCCAAATACTTTATTGTATTTTATTTTCAAGGATTTGATATTGGTTTTTTCTTTTTCTTTTGCCTCTAACTCACCAATCCATCTTTTACCCTCAGTTGTTGCTGTTCTAAGTTTATCTACTTCTTCATTGTAACCTCTTTTTATAATATGCCCATCTTTTGTAGAAATAGGCGGTTCGTCTATAATGGCTTTGTCTATTAATTCATAAACATCTTTTAAAGGATCTAGTTCATCAAATATCCACTTACTTAATGTACTATCAATGTCATAAATCAATGCTTTAATTCCTGGTAACATTCCTAAAGATTGTTTAAATGCAACTAAATCCCTTGGACTAGCAGTTCCATAACTGATTCTACCTAATAATCTTTCTAAATCATAAACAGGTTGTAATAATTCTCTTAACTCTTCTCTTAGCAACGGTTGATTTTTAAACACCTGAACCATATCTAGTCTATTATTAATTGTATCCATATCAAGTAAGGGTTGCTCAATCCATGTTCTAAGCAATCTTGCACCCATAGCAGTTTTTGTTTTGTCTAACACCCCTATTAGCGACCCTTTTCTCTGTTTATCCCTTAGTGTTTCAACCAATTCTAAATTCCGTCTTGTAAAGTTATCCAACATCATGAAAGCATCTGTTGAATAGGGCACTAAAGTGGTTAAATGTTGCAGTGTATTTTTTTGGGTTTCATAAAGGTATTCTATTAGAGCTCCCGATGCATTGGTTCCAATATTGTACTCTGAAAGACCTAACCCATCTAAGTTATGGACATTAAAGTGATCTTTTATTTTTTGTTCACATCTAGAACTTTCAAAGTACCAGTCTTCTAATGTATTGATTACAGCTATGTATTTTTCTTTGATTTCTTTTATGAATTCGCCATTTAATCCTTCGTTATAAAGCATTTCTGTTGGAGAAAACTTAGCAATTTCATCTAATACCTTTTTCCAATGGTTTACTTCGGTAACATAAAAATCCCCAGTGGTAATATCAACGGTTCCGATCCCATAACGATTTTCACTGCTATAAATACACATTAAATAATTGTTCTTTTTTTCATCTAATGTATTTGGATTAATATTCGTTCCAGGTGTTACAACTCGTACCACATCTCTTTTTACGATGCCTTTTACATCTTTTGGGTTTTCAACTTGTTCACAAATTGCAACTTTATATCCTTTTTGAATTAATCTATTTATATAGTTCTCTGCTGAATGATAAGGAACCCCGCACATTGGTGCTCTTTCTTCTTGCCCACATTCTCTTCCCGTTAGTGTAATTTCTAATTCTCTTGAAGCTGTTATGGCATCTTCAAAAAACATTTCATAAAAATCACCTAATCTAAAAAACATAATGGCATCTTTGTATTTTTCTTTCAATTCCATATACTGCTGCATCATAGGCGTTAGCTTTATCATAATCATTCAAATCCTTTCGATACATCCTTAGGGTATGAGAAACAACAACATTTAGTATGTTGTTGTTTGATATCCTTTTTATTATGCTTGTTCACCTATTAAATAAAAGTTTTTAGCTTCTAATATTTTAACATCAATAATTTTTCCAATTAAATCTTTGTCACCTTTTAAATGTACTAAATGGTTGCTAGATAACCTTCCTGTAACCAATCCATCTCCTTGACCATTTAACTCTTCTACTAATACTTTTACTGTTTTCCCAACTTGTTCTTTTGCTTTTTTATTTACTGAGGGATGCAATGTTTCTAATAATCTATTAAATCGATCTTTCACAATGTCTTCTGGTACTTGTTCTTCTAATTTTGCAGCTGGTGTACCTGTACGTTTTGAATAAATAAATGTAAAAGCGTTATCGTATTCTACTGCTCTCATTACTTCAAGGGTTTCTTCAAAATCTTCTTCTGTTTCTCCTGGGAAGCCTACAATAATATCTGTAGTCAATGCTATATCTGGTCTTACAGCTTTTATTTTCATAACCAAATCTAAGTATTGATCCCTTGTATATTTACGATTCATCTTTTCTAATATTCTTGTACTTCCAGATTGTAATGGAAGATGAAGATTACTGCATATTTTAGTTGATTTTCCAATGGTTTCAATTAATTCATCTGATAAATCCTTAGGATGAGACGTCATAAAACGAATTCTTTCAAGTCCTTCTATTGCTTCTATTTGCTTTAATAACCCAGCAAAGGTTATTTCGTTATCTACTGTTTGTCCATAAGAATTTACATTTTGTCCCAGTAACATTATTTCTACAACACCATCATCAACCAATGCTTTTATTTCATTTACAATATCTTCAGGATTCCTACTTCTTTCACGGCCTCTAACATATGGCACAATACAGTAACTGCAGAAATTATTGCATCCATACATAATATTTACACTGGCTTTAAAATCGTGTTTACGAATGCTTGGTAAGTCTTCTACAATCTCTTTATGCTCTTTCCAAATATCAATAATCATATCCCCTGTATCTAATTTTGCTTTGATTAATTCTGCTAGTTTATAAATATTATGTGTTCCAAATATAATATCTACATGGTTGTAGCTTTTTTTAATGGTTTCAATGACAGCATCTTCTTGCATCATACAACCACACAAAGCTATCATTAAGTCTTTTTTACTCTTTTTAAGGGTTTTTAAATGGCCTACTCTACCATATACTTTCTGATTGGCATTTTCTCTTACTGTACAAGTATTATATAAAATAAAATCTGCATTGATTTCATTATCTGTTTCAATATAGCCAATATGTTCTAATATTCCTTTTAGTTTCTCTGAATCTCTAGCATTCATTTGACAACCATAAGTTTGTATATAAAACTTCTTTTTATTACCGGTTCTTTCATACTCTTCTTGAAATCTAGTAGCCAATTCTTCTATAATATTTTTTTGAATTCTAGCTTCATTTTCTCCTATTACAATTTCCTTTTCTCTTTTAGACATAATTTCCTCCACAAATTCTATATTAAATGACCTTATTTTTTTACTACGTATCTACTTACATTCATCAACCATTAATTATAACAAATAATTCTTCATAAGAAAAGCATATACATTTTATTTTCTACAAGAATAGAGGTTTCCTTACAAAATCAACCTTTTAACAAGAATTATATGCTTATTTTATCTACTAAAATGATAATTTGTTTAAAAATTAATTTGTGAATCTATAATTGTGTCTGTTTTACCGCTTAAGGCCTATTCATAGTTTAAAAATATCCAATAATTGAAATACTTTTTTCTACTTTTTTTATCTTAATTTTATCAATTAATTATGCTATAATAAGTTGACGAAAGGGGAGTACATATGAACAAAAAGCTGACTTTTTACCTTCTTATATTTTCTTTAATTTTAAATTTTACTATTTCTAATGTTTTAGCCTCTGAGGAGATTCAAATTGAATCAACTGCCGCAATCCTTATAGATGCAACTTCAGGTACAGTGCTTTTTGAAAAAGATGGTTATGGTAAACATTATCCAGCAAGTATCACAAAACTTCTGACCTCATTACTTGTTATGGAAACTTTGTCGCCGGATGATATCATTACCCATTCCCATAATGCTGTCAATAGCCTACCACCTGGTAGCAGTAGCATAGGTATGAGACGGGATGAACAATTAACTGTTGACCAAGCCCTCCATGGATTATTACTCATGTCAGCAAATGAAATTGCTAATGCATTTGCTGAGGAAATCAGTGGTTCTATTGAAAATTTTTCAAAACAAATGACTACCCGTGCAAAAGAACTAGGGGCTTTAAACTCTAACTTTGTTAATCCCCATGGCTTACATGATGATAATCATTATACAACAGCATATGATATGGCTATAATCACTAGAGAATTGGTTACTCATCAGTATTTTAGAAATATAATGAAGAATATCACATATCAAATTCCTGAAACAAATGTGGTTTCAGAAATTAGATATTTAGCTCAACGCCACCCTTTTATGAATCATATTAGAGATGTTGCGTCTTATCGTGAAGAAGTAATTGGTGGAAAAACTGGTTATACCATCCCCGCTGGTCATACCCTAGTTACTATAGCTGAAAAAAATGATTTAACACTCATAGTTGTCATTTTAGGCTCTGATAACAACAAAAGATATTCTGATACAAATAAATTAATTGATTATGGCTTTAATAACTTTAAACAAGTAAAACTAATACCACCAGATTTAATGGAAACATTGGCTATTGTAGAGCATTCAGATAATGCTAGCACTGATTTAGGAAGTTCTGTTGTCTCGGTAAATACTTTTTCACCATTTTATGTTCTTGCTCCCATCTCTGAAGCTGAAATTGTTACAAAAATGGAACTGCCTGAATATTTAAGTAAGGATGTTGCTATCGGAGATAAAGTGGGCACTTTTTCCTATTATCAAAATGATAGATTTCTTGCCAGTATTGACTTAGTCATAGAAGATGTTAATTTATTGGTTTTAGAAAAGGCATCTGCTATTAAAGCTTCCTTAGATTGGAAAAGATTATTAGCATTCCTAGTAGTTGCTATATTTTTACTTTTGATTGCAATAAGAAGTAAATTTAAGAGAAACCGATTGTATTACTATAGAAGAAGTCGTAGAACACGTTATTTCAACTAAAAAGTGTGCAATGCACACTTTTTTTAGTTGAAAGTTATATAAAAAATTAAAGGATTCATATGCAAATTTTTATAAATTGTTTTTAGACCTGTCCCTAGTAACCCCTAGTAAAAAAAGCTACTATTGCTTTTTTTATAGCTTCAGCGTATTTTTTATGACCGTCTTCCTCTGTTAATATTTTTAAGTCATTAGGATTGTCATGAAATGCCCCTTCAATAATAAAGCTATGGGTAGTTTCAGTTACTGAATTTCTTAATATCCCATACCAATCTATAGGTCTTTCATTGGTACTTGAATCTAGTTTTCTTGAAAAAACCCTTCTTGTCCTTACTCCAAGATGTTCTGCTATTGTTTTCATCATAGTTTCAGCTATTACTTTATCATTTGGATGCTTCACACTATATATTATTTCTGTACCACTTACATTGGTTTGAGAGACATTGCCAATTGCATTTGTATGAACAGATATTAATAGGTCTGGGGCATTGTCAGAATACATTTTCCCTCTCTCTAGTAGTGTAATATTTGTACCATCTCTTCTTGTTACATACACTTCTGCCCCTTCTTCTATGAGTATTTTTTCTAGTTCATAAGAAACCTTTAGAACATAGTCTCCTTCAGCGTAATTTTTATCTACTGGACTAACATTCATTCCTGCTCCATGACCTGGATCAATAACAATTTTTTTCCCTTTTAGTGGTCCATTGTTTGGATTAGAATCCACTATTTCTATCTTCTTAATAGGGTCTTCATTTATGATATTTATAGCATTTCCTAAACCTTGTACTTCTAAATTGAATAGTTTTGCTAACTCCGTAACCTTAAAATATTCTTCACCTATAATCTCTAAAAAGTCTTTAAGTTTTATTGTTGTATAACCTTTATCAATTAAATAGTTAGCCTCTCTATTAGTATTTTCGTCATTTAATAAAACTTTAACTTTTCTCATATTTATCACCTCACATTTTTCTCTTCTTACTTTACTCTATGTTTTTTCTTAAGGATTTGTCCACCTTAATGTAGTATTTTGGTATTTATTTTTTATCTATTATTTTGTACAATAGTATTTATAAGGATGTGAGCTTATGTACCTAAACGAAAGTGAACTAAAAAATGTGACTATAGATTATGAATGTTTAAAATTGTTAAATGTAGATTTATCATCAACTTTAATATTTGATATTGAGACTACTGGTTTTTCTTCTTTAACAAACCAAATATATCTTATAGGATGTATTTATTTTTCTAATAATAAAGTATTGCTTAAACAATGGCTATGTGAATCTTTAGGTGAGGAAAAAGACATTTTATTAGCATTTATTTCTTTTATCAAAGACTTTAAAGATATCATTCATTTCAATGGTAGCCGATTTGATATACCCTTTATGACTAAAAGATTAAATAACCATAATATCCTTTTTGACTTAAATACCATTAAAGAACATGACCTTTATCTAAACATGAAACATTATAAAGATTATTTGAATATTAATTCATTGAAACAAAAAGAATTAGAATTATATATGGGAATAAATAGAGAAGATAAATATACAGGGGGGGAACTTATAGGGTATTTTTATCATTTTATAAACACCAAAGATGAAGGTATAAAGGATATGCTCCTATTACATAATAAAGATGATCTAAAAGGTCTTGCCTCCATATTATCACTATTTCGAATACCTTGTTTTTTTATAGATCTGAAAAATAGACTTTTAACAAAGGATTATGCTCTATTGGTTACTGATCATACCATTGAAATAGCATTAGAGAACTTAATGGATTTACCTAAAGATTTGAATTATAGAAATGAAGCGTTTATATTAAAAATATCTGATCATAAGATTATAATAGAAATTCCATTTTCAGACACTGAAATGAAGCACTTTTTCGCCAACTATAAGGATTATTTTTATTTACCTAATGAAGATGAAGCTATCCATAAAAGCATTGGTGTATATGTAGATGGTTCTAGTCGAATACAAGCTAAAGCATCCAATTGTTATATAAAAAAAAGAGGTAAGTTTATACCCCTTTTTGAGAAAATTGATAGCTGTTTATTTAAAAAAAGCTATCAAGATTCTATGTATTATATATGTCTTGATGACTTACAAAATAGTATCTCCACTAGGGAAAATTATATAAATCATCTCATTCAAAACTTATAAATCATTTTCTTTTTGATAGAAGAAAGATTTAAATGCAGAGAATTTAAAAACCTGAGGTTGTATTATTTGTTCTGTGCTTCCAACAAATAATATACCTTCTTTTTTTAATCCTTTATTAAACTTTTTATATATCTCAATTTTTGCATCTTCTGTAAAGTATATGAGTACATTTCTACATACAATAAGATCACATTGACTAGGATATTCATCTTTTAAAAGATTATGTTGCTTAAATTCAACGCATTTCTTTATATCCTCAATTACTTGAAAAGAAGATGTCCCTACTTTTCTAAAATACTTTTCTTTAAATTCTACTGGTAGTGCAGCTAAACTTTTCTCAGTATATAATCCTAATTGAGCTTTTGATAATACTTGCTTATCAATGTCTGTGGCTATAATCTTAATTTGTGACAAAGGCATAAATTTAGATAATAACATTACTAAGGAATAAGGTTCATCACCTGTAGAACAAGCTGCACTCCATATTTTTACTTTTTTACCAGCTTTATTAAATAAATGTGGCAATACATAGTCTTCAAGAATTTTCCACTGCTCAGGATTTCTATAGAATTCTGATACATTAATGGTTAAGTAGTTTACAAATTCTTCGAATAAATCTTTATTGGTTTTTAATGCTTTTACATAACTAACATAATCATCATAGCTATTTTTCTTAATCAACGAATCTATTCTTCGTTTCATTTGACGTTCTTTGTAGGCATTAAGGTCTATGTTAGTTAACGCATATATTTCTTTCTTAAAGCTTTCATAATCGTTTAACAAGTTTCTACCCCTTTAAATTTAAGCTTCCGTAGTTTCAGATTGTTTTTCTTCCATTGATTTAATACTTAAGCTGATTTTTTTATCTTCTTCTTTAAAATCAATGATTTCTGCTGTAACTTCTTGACCAATTTTTAATGCATCTGATGGCTTTTCAATATGATCTTTAGATATTTGAGATACATGTAATAACGCATCTACACCCGGTTGGATTTCAACGAATGCACCAAACTCAGTCATTCTTGCAACTTTACCAGTAACTACAGTTCCTACAGCAAATTTTTCACTAGCCTTTTCCCAAGGATTTTCATTAGGAAATTTTAAGCTTAGTGAAATTTTCTTACTATCTTTATCAATATCTTTAACTAAAACTTTAACTGTTTCATCAACCTTTAAAACTTTACCTGGGTTTTGGATTCTTCCCCATGACATTTCAGATATATGAAGCAGTCCATCTGCACCACCAAGATCGATAAATGCACCAAAATCAGTTACATTTTTAACTCTACCTTCTACGATAGCACCTTTTTCAATGGTTCCAAATAATTCTTTTTGTTTCTTTTGTCTTTCAGCTTTTAATAATTGTTTTCTACTTCCAATAATTCTTCTGCGTTTTGGATTGTATTCTATTATTTGGAATTCAATTTCTTTATTCAAATAAGATTTCAAATCACTTTCAAATTGATCTGATACCAAACTAGCAGGTATAAACACTCTAGCTTCATCAACAATAACTACTACTCCACTAGGTAATACTTCTGCAACTTTTTCCACTAAAACTTCTTTGCTATTTGCAGCATCTTCAATTCTTTTATATCCTTTTTCTGCTGCTAATCTTTTATAGGTTAATAGAACTTGTCCATCACCATCATTAACTTTTATTACTTTAGCTTCTAATTCATCACCTATATTAACCAATGTTCTTAAATCTACATTAGGATAGTTTGAGAATTCTTGTCTTGTAATAATCCCATCAGACTTAAATCCAATATTTAATATTACTTCATTTTCACTTACTGCGATTACCTTTCCTTTTACTATTTTACCATTATGAATGGAAAAAAGTGATTCCTCTAATAATTTTTCAAAACTATTTTCATTATCATGATCGTTATGTGTCATTTTAAAAATAACCTCCTCAATTATGTTATTTGGTGTTGAAGCTCCTGCTGTAATCCCAACAATATCGTCAGGCTTAAATTCTTTAAAATCAATATCATTCACTGTTTCTATGTGATAGGTATTCTGACACTCATTTTTGCAAATTTCATAGAGCTTCTGTGTATTAGAACTATGTCTTCCACCAATTACTATCATTTTATTTACTTTTTTAGCAATCTGCAACGCTTCACTTTGACGTTGATTTGTAGCACTACAGATTGTATTAAAAACAATTACATCATAAACCTTTTTCCTAACAATTTCAACTATTTCTTCAAATTTATTGGTATTAAATGTTGTTTGTGCAACAACACATATTTTGTTGTTTACTTCTATATCTAAATTATTAGCTTCTTCCACTGAGTTTATTACCATTGGATTAGAATAACTCCAACCCATTATTCCTGCAACTTCTGGATGATCTTTATTACCTACAATCAATATCCTATAATCTTTTTTACTATGTTCTTTAACGATTCTATGAATTCTTTTAACGAATGGACATGTTGCGTCTAAAACTTTATTAAATTTTACTTCAGCATTATTATAAACTTCCTGTGAAATACCATGGGATCTAATAATTAGTGTTCCATCAACTATTGTATGAATATCTTCTACAGATTCCATTACTTTTATACCATTTCTATTTAAATCATCTACAACTTGTTGATTATGAATGATTGGACCTAAAGTATAAATGTTTTTTAAATTTGAGTATTCATAAGCTTTTTTTACTGCTCTATCTACACCAAAGCAAAAACCAGCACTTTTAGCTAATATAATTTTCAATCTAATTCAATCCTTTTCGTATAGATAGAAATGATTTTCTCCACTACTTCATCTATTGTCAAATCTGAAGTATCGACTACTACTGCATCTTCAGCTTTTCGAAGTGGTGCAATCTCTCTATTCATATCTTTATTATCCCTTGCTTCGATCTCAGATTCAACTCTTTTTAAGTCAATATCTTCGCCTTTTTCAAGCAATTCAGTCCAACGTCTTTTAGCTCTTTCAAAAATACTAGCTGTAAGATAGATTTTTAAGTCTGCATTAGGCAAAACATATGTCCCTATATCTCGCCCATCCATTATTACATTTCCTTCTTCAGAAAGCTTTCTTTGAAGTTCTACTAGTTTTAATCGAACAGGTTTGTATATGGAGATAACCGATGCCATTTGCCCTGCCTCAGATGTTCTAATTAAGCTATTAACATTTTCTCCATTTAAAATAACTTGTTGTTCGCCATTAATATATTGTATCTTTATATCAATGTTAGAACAAGTATTATATATAGTATTTTCATCATTTAAATCAATTTTAAGGCGACAGAATTCAAGGCCCATTGCTCTATACATAGCTCCTGTATCTATATAAGTATAATTTAGTTTATTGGCTATTTTTTTTGCAATTGTACTTTTCCCTGCTCCCGCTGGCCCATCTATGGCTATACTTTTATATAATTTCATCTTTTGCCTCCAAGTTGACTCATTTAATTATATGTATTTTTACATTTATTTGTCAACATCTGCAATATCTGGTCTTAATTTTATTGCCTCTTTTAAGTAAATATGTTTTATATTTTTTTTAGGTAGATTTGTATTACAGTGGACTAAAACTCTAATACATTTTTCAAGACTACCTATTACATCCATTTCTTGAACACAAAATAATGGGGTTTCTGTAATGCCCATTTCTCTAGCAGCTACTGCAGGGTACTGACTATCTAAATCTTTTGTAGCAGAAAATAATATTGAAACCATATCATCTTGTTGAATATTGTTTTCTGCAATGATCATTTTTATAAGTTCTTTTGTGCATTCATTTATATCTTTTTTTGTATTATTATCAACTGTAATTGCGCCTCTAATTCCAATCATCTAATCACCTATTCTTATTTAGTTAATACTTAATCCAGCCAAATATCCAGTTGACCAAGCAATCTGTAGATTAAAACCCCCGGTCAAAGCATCTAAGTCTAGTACTTCACCAACAAAATAAACTCCAGATACTAATTTGGATTCCATGGTGTGGGGATCTATGTCTTTTACATCAATGCCACCATAAGTAATAATAGCCTCATTATAACCTCTTAAATCAATAATATGACAGGTTAATGCTTTTAAGGTTTTTACTAAATTATTTCTTTCTTCCTTTGTAATTTCAGATATTTTCTTGTCTTCAGGAATATTAGAAAGCTTAATAATCACTGGTATTAATTTTTTAGGTAGCAAATCGTCTAAAGTATTCTTAAATTGTTTTTTTTGATATTTATCAAAATCTTTTAAAATACGTTTGTCTAATTCATTTTCATTTAATCCAGGCTTTAAATCTATGGATAAGGTTATATTCTTATTAAATTTAGGGAGTATAAATCTACTTGCACTTAGAATTATTGGACCAGATACACCAAAATGTGTAAATAGCATTTCCCCAAAATCTTCATAAAGTTTATTATCTCCGTCATTAATGGTAATCTTCACATTTTTTAATGATAGCCCTTGTAAGTCCTTGATCCAATTTTCTTTTGTAACTAAAGGTACTAAAGATGGAGATGTTTTTGTAATATAATGTCCCATAGTTTTAGCAAATTTAAAACCATCACCTGTAGAACCTGTAGGCGCATATGACAAACCACCTGTCCCTATTATAACCGCATCACCATATATGGTAGTGTTGTTTTTAAGACAAATGCCTTTAAACCTATTTTTCTCTTGAATGATAGAAATAACCTCACTATCTAGTAATATTTCTACACCCAGTTTATTTAATTCTTTTTCCAATACTTTTATAACATCAGATGATTTATCGGACTCTGGAAAAACTCTATTACCTCTTTCCACTTTAGTCTTTAAACCTAATTCATTAAAAAATTGAATGGTAGCATCATTTGAAAATGTATAAAAAGCACTGTATAAAAACTTTGAATTGGTAATAACTTGTCCAAACAAATGGTCCATATCACAATCATTGGTAATATTACATCGACCTTTGCCTGTAATAAAAAGCTTTTTCCCTAATTTATTATTCTTTTCACATAGTACAACCCTATGTCCATTACGTGCAGCTATTATGGCAGATACCATTCCAGCAGGTCCACCACCAACAACTATAACTTTTTTCATTCTATTAACTCCTAGTCCTGATTATTAGGTTTTTGTCTATTGAGATCATAATTAATATTGATATTAATGTCATCATCATTTTTATCGTATACTTGATACTCTTCCCAAATTGATTCTAAACTTTGCAAAGTATTAATAAGTTCTTTTTGTTTTTTCATACACAATGCCACAATAAGGGCATTTATAACACTTAATGGTGCCACTAATGAATCAACGAAAGAAGCCATATCACTTCTTGCAAGCAAGCTTAAATTTGCATAAGGAATCATTGGAGATAATGAACTATCTGTTATTGTAATTACATTTGCATCTCTAGATCTAGCAAATTCCATAGCTTTTAAAGTACGTTTTGAATATCTTGGAAAACTAATACCAATAACAACATCTTCTGGCCCCATACGATAAATTTGCTCAAACATCTCACTAACACTATTCGTATGTATTAACTTTACATTATCAAATATTAAATTAAAATAAAAACCTAAAAAACTAGCTAAGGCAGCACTACTTCTAACACCAAGTATATATATTTTCCTTGCTGATAAAATCATATCTACTGCTTGGTCAAAAGTTTCTGCATTAATGTCTTCTAATGTGTATCTGATTTTTTCTGCATCTGATTGGAGTACTGATTTTAGAATATGTTGTTTGTTTATTCGATCAGATGCAACTTCCATTCTTTGAATGGATGTCAATTTATTTTTAACCAATTCTTCTAATGCTCTTTGTAATTTTGGATACCCGTCATAACCTAATTCATTAGCAAATCTAACTACTGTTGACTCACTAACACCTACAATTTTACCAAGTTTTGCGGCAGTTAAAAATACCGCTTTTTCATAATGTTTTATGATATAATTTGCTAATAATCTTTGTCCCTTACTAAGTTTAGGATAATTTTCATTAATACGCTTTATTAAATCATTTTGATTCATCTTATCTCACCATTCGTCTTATTATAGTTAATGTATTTTTTTTATTAAACATCTATTTTATATAATTTTCAACATGTTTTCAAAAAGAAATTTGTCTAAATATATAATCTAAATAATTATATCACAAATGAAGGATTTTTTGCAAAGAATTTCATTATATATTATTATAAATTTATTAATCTAATGGTTATGTTTTAATCCTTTACATTGAATACCATACACTAAATAATCAAAATAATGCTAAGATAAGAGTATAAAGTTATTATGACACCCTGATAAAAGTTCATTTATCCAGGGTGTCATTTTTATTACTTTATAGGAAAGTTCTATTTCCTATAAAGTAACACTATTGATTAAATGCGCGGCATTTTTCTAGCACAGTTAGAAAAAGCTTGATGCGCAAGAACAAAATGACTTCGAATAAGCAACTAATAAATGTTTTTGAGAGTGACGAAGTCACTTTTTTCTATACTAGGATAATGCTAGATTCTCCGTACATAAAAAATTTTTATTAAAAGTGCAATATTTTATCCTTATACTGGATATGCTTTGCTGTTAATGTCTGTTACTTGTGGATCTATTTTTGTTTTTTGAGCTTGTCTATACTTGAAAAATTCCTCTGCCACTTGTGGGAATAAAGCATATGATAATATATCTTCATCTTGTTCTTTGTATTGTTTCATTTCTTCTTCGATTTTCTTTAATTCTGGTTGAATTAAATCAGCAGGTCTACAAATGATTGGTTCTTCATTACCTATGATTTTTTTTCTAATTTCATCACTTATAGATACTGGTGTTTTACCATATTCACCTCTAACCACAGCTTTAGATTCTTTTGTAACCATTTTATAACGTTCCCCACCTAGTACATTAAGAACTGCCTGTGTCCCTACAATTTGACTTGAAGGGGTTACTAGAGGTGGATACCCAAAATCTGCACGTACTCTTGGTATTTCTTTTAAAACTTCTTGGAATTTATCTTCAGCTTTTTGTTCTTTTAGCTGAGATACTAAATTAGATAACATACCACCTGGTACTTGGTACAATAATGTTTTAATATCAACACCTAATACTTTTGGATTAAGTAAGCCTGATTCTATAGCTTCTTCTCTTAAAGGTCTAAAATAATCTGCTATTTCTGCTAACAAATTCTGGTCAAATCCTGTATCAAAACTTGTTCCTTTAAGGGTTTCCACCATAACTTCTGTAGCTGGCTGAGCGGTACCCATAGCAAAGGCTGAAATAGCTGTATCAATAATATCTACACCTGCTTCAATCGCCTTTAGATAGGCCATCCCAGCAACACCACTAGTGTAATGACTATGAATACAAATTGGAACTTTAACAGCGCTTTTTAATGCTTTAACAATTTCTTCCGCTGCATATGGTACAAGTAGCCCTGCCATATCTTTAATACATATAGAGTCTGCCCCCATATCTTCTAGTTGTTTTGATAATTTCACATAATAATCTAAAGTGTGGACTTCACTTAGTGTATAAGAAATAGCAACTTGAGCGTGACCACCCTCTTTTTTTGTTGCATTAACAGCTGTTTTTAAGTTACGAATATCATTAAGGGCATCAAAAGTCCTAATAATATCCATACCATTTGCAACTGTTTTTTGAACAAAGTACTCAACTACATCATCTGCATAGTGACGATATCCTAATAAGTTTTGACCTCTAAGTAGCATCTGTAGTTTTGTATTTTTAAAACCATCTTTTAGTTTTCTAAGGCGCTCCCAAGGATCTTCTTTTAAAAACCTTAAACAAGAGTCAAATGTAGCCCCACCCCAACATTCTACTGAGTGATAACCTACTTGATCTAATTTCTCTATTATAGGCAACATTTCATCTGTTGTCATTCTTGTAGCAATTAGAGATTGATGGGCATCTCTTAATATGGTATCCGTTATTTTAACGGGCTTTTTAATTATTTCTGCCATTTTTCTTCCTCCTTCCAATTAAATCTACTAATTTATCCAAATATTGCTAAAAATGCTCCTGCTGCAACTGCTGAACCGATAACGCCTGCTACGTTAGGTCCCATTGCATGCATTAATAAGAAATTATTTGGATTTTCATCTCTACCAACTTTTTGCACAATCCTTGCTGCCATAGGTACAGCAGAAACCCCTGCCGCCCCAATCAGTGGATTTACTTTTCCACCTGAAAGCTTGCACATAACTTTTCCAAATAGAACACCCGCTGCTGTCCCAATACAAAATGCAACTAACCCTAAAGCAATGATTGCTAATGTGGTTGTATTTAAGAAGTTCTCTGCTAAAGCTGAAGCCCCAACGGATAACCCTAAAAAGATAACAATAATATACATAAGGGCATTAGAAGCCGTATCAACTAAGTTTCTAACAACGCCTGATTCTTTTAACAAGTTCCCAAACATTAACATCCCAACTAATGGTGCAGTCTCTGGTAAAACTAATATTACAAGTATTGCAACAATGATTGGAAATAATATCTTTTCTAACTTTGACACTGGTCTTAATTGTTCCATTTGAATAGCCCGTTCTTCTTTAGTAGTAAACAGCTTCATTATTGGTGGCTGAATAATAGGGACCATTGCCATATAAGAATAAGCTGCAACTGCAATTGGAGATAAAAACTCTGGTGCCAAACGGGTAGCTATATAAATAGCTGTAGGGCCATCGGCTCCTCCTATGATCCCAATGGCTGCTGCTACTTCCTTTGTAATATCTTCTAAACCAGGGATATAAGTCCCTAAAAATACTGCTGATATAAATGCAAAAAAGATACCAAATTGTGCTGCCGCTCCAAGCAAGAAACTTTTTGGATTGGCTAGTAAAGGTCCAAAATCCGTTAATGCACCAACACCAACAAATATTAATGGTGGGAATATTCCCAGTTTATTACCTTGTGATAAATAATATAATAAACCGCCTATATTTTCACCTTCAGGTGGGGCATATATTCCCGGGAATAAGTTAACTAATAACATACCAAATGCTATAGGAATTAATAACAATGGCTCATATTCTTTTTTTATTGCTAAATATAATAAAATCAATGAAACAATGATCATAATGACATTGTTTAATTCAAGGATATTAAAAGCACTTTGTAAATACAATTGATTTAAAATTTTAAATATATCCATTTGTTCAATCTTACCTCCCTCTATCGTTTAGGGGTTTTTTTATTAGTTTAATGTAACGATAATATCCCCAGACTCAATGGCTTGACCTTTGTTGACATTTATACTGGCAACAGTTCCACTTTCAGATGCAACAACTTCGTTTTCCATCTTCATAGCCTCTAATATTGCTACAACATCACCTTTATTCACTTGTTGGCCTTGAGATACTTTTACATCTATAATTTTCCCTGGCATTGGTGCAATTACTTTAACGCCTCCTGCTGAAGCAGGTGCTGACGGAGCTTTTGGTGCTGCCTGAGCTATTTGTTGTACTGGTGCCGATGGTGCGGATACTACTGAAGATGCTCCTGTGCCTATTTCTTCCACATCTACTTCGTATGTATTGCCATTAACTGTAACTCTGAATTTTTTCATATCTATAGTCCTCCTATAATCTCATAATTTTATACATATTTTTATTGGTATTGCCATTTGCTTCTTTTTTCATTTACACGTCTTATGGACCTTACTTGAAGTTGGTCAGAAGTCGTATTAAGAGATGATGCAATGGCAGCTGTAATAACTGCAACCAATTCTAAATCATCTACATTTTCTCTTTCAATTGCTTTTATTGGCTCTTCTTTTACCACAGGCACATCACTTTTTTTATTGGATGCTCTTGTTGTAAGCTTATAAACATGTTTAAACTGGCTAATTATAATGGCAATGATTATAAGAATCGTAAAAACTATTGCCATACCAATAATCGTAACCCATAGTGCATCAATAATAACATTCATTTTTACACCTCATTTATAAAACCGTACCATGTTTTTTATCTGGACGGCTTTCTCTTTTAGATAATAACATTTCTAAAGTTGCTATTATTCTTTTTCTAGTAGCGCCAGGTTCTATGATATCATCAATATATCCTCTGCTTGCTGCTGCATATGGACTTTCTTGTAACGCTTCATATTCAGCAGTTTTTTCATTTAATATTGCATTAATATCATTAGATTCTTTGATTTCTTTTGCGTATATTATTTTCACAGCAGAAGAAGCTTCCATCATACCAACTTTTGCTGATGGCCAAGCATATACAAAGTCTGCACCTATATGTTTGCTATTCATTGCTATATATGCACTTCCATATCCTCTATTGACTAATACATTTACTTTTGGCACTGTTGCATTGGCAAAGGCATATAACATTTTACTTACTGATTTTGAAATACCTTTTGATTCTTCTTCAACTGTGGCTTTAAATCCTACAACATCTGTAAACGTTACAATTGGAATGTTAAAAGCGTCACAAATGCTTATAAATTTTGTTCCTTTATCACTTCCATCAGATGTTATTGAACCATCCCCATCTAATGTTTGATTAGCAACAACCCCAACAGTATTACCATTTAAACGGATAAATCCTGTAACCATAGATGTAGCAAAATTCTCTTTTACAGGTATAAACAAATGATTATCAGCTATTTTGGTGATGACAGAAACAGCGTCGAATCCATTGGTTAAATCCAAGTTATTAAATTCTGAGTCCACTCGGTTAAGATCATCTGTACACTCTACAAGTGGTGATTCCTCTAAATTATTAGATGGTAAGATGTCTACCAATTGTCTAATCCTCTGTAATAGATCATTTTCATTGTCAAAAACAAAATCCACCAAACCAGATGCTTCACTATGGAATTTTGATGATGCTACTGTATCAAATGTAGCTGCTTTACTATCTAGCGCATTAGGACTATTAACATATAGCCTTGCACCTTTATTAATCATAAATGTGAAATCAGATAAAGACGGTATGAATGTTGTTCCCCCGCCACAGTTGCCTAAAACAGCTGTTATTTGCGGAACAACCCCTGATGCTAAGGTTTGTTTTAAAAACAACTCTCCAAAGCCTTGAAGTGCATCTGTTGACTCTTGTAGACGCATACCTGCAGAATCAACTAGACCTATAATTGGTGCTCCCATTTTAAGAGCCAAATCATAGATATGACTTATTTTTTTTGCGTGCATTTCACCTAATGCACCGCTTAAAACTGTGTTGTCTTGACTATAAACATAAACCAATCGACCTTCGATCGTTCCATATCCTGTAACAACGCCATCAGCAGGTGTTGATTCAGTTGTCATATTAAAGTTAGTGGATCTATTAGAAATAAATGCACCAATTTCAACAAAACTATACCCATCTAGTAACAAAGAAATTCTTTCTCTTGCTACTAGATTTGAAGGATCTTTTTGATTATCTTTTTCACCGCCACCAGATTCGATATCGGTACGGCGTTTTATGAGTTCATTTAAATTCGTTGTATTGCTCATTTTTCGCCCTCCATATTTTATTTAATATTCAAGATAAATGTATATATACTTTTAGTAATATATTGGAGAATTTTCGCAATTTTTTATACAAAAACTCTTAAATATCTTAAAAAAAGCAACCTTCCACCGATTACCATTTTACAAGAATTACCTAATAATATCAAGTGTTTATAAAAAAAATGTACAATGTATACCAAAGAATGTATACATTGTACAAATTTTATGTAATAAATTGGATTTGTTTAACTTGAAAAATATATTAGTAAATGAACCTTTTAATCATTTTTAGCAATATTTGTTATTGATTTTTTAATCATCTAATTACCTATAAGCTTTTTAGGTATTTTATTTCTTCTTTTGTAAGTTTTCTATACTCTCCAACTTTTAGATCTTCTATTTCAATTTTACCAATAGCAATTCTTCTCAAAGAATTAACGGGATGACCAATATGATCAAACATTTTTCTTATCTGCCTATTTTTACCTTCATACAAAACAACTTCAACAACTGTATCATTTTTATATTTTTTTGCAATTCTAATATCCGTTTTGGACGTTCTGTACTCTCCTAAGTCCAAACCTTTTCTTAACTTTGCCAGTTTGTCATCTGTTGGGAATCCCTTTACTTTTACCATATACGTTTTTGGAATGTGATGTTTTGGATGGGTTAGTCTATATGTCAATTCTCCATCATTGGTTATTATTAATAACCCTTCACTTTCATAATCTAATCTTCCTACTGGAAAAACCCTTTCTTTTTCCTTAATTAAATCAATAACCGTTTTTCTTTTTCTAGGATCTGTTACTGAAGAAATATATCCAACTGGCTTATTAAGTAATAAATATATGAATTTTTCTTTTTCACCCACTGGTTTGTTTTTATATTTTACAACATCTTTTTCCGAATTAATTTTTGTACCTAATTCTTTTACTACCTTATCATTAACTTTAATTAAACCAGCTAATATAAGTTCTTCCGCTTTTCTTCTAGATGCAATACCTGCATCTGCTAAATATTTTTGCAATCTAATTTCCATAATATCCTCCATTTATCTTTTGTATATCAGTAATTTCCTTAGAGTAATTAGAATAAGAATTTCTTTATTATAATGTCTAAGCAAAATTTAAAGTCAATTTTCTCAACGCTTTCTGTTGTCTTAATAGGTAACATGGTATACAGTTCATCGTCTATATAAACACTAAGATAACCCACTGTCACATTATCTTGTATAGGTGCATCCAAATATTCAGGAATGCTAATATCTTTTCGCACAACTTCATTATCATTTAACAACAAACCTACTTCTCCACCATAAAGTTCTATTGGTACATCTTTCACTTTACCATCAATTACTTCAACAGGGTCTAAGTTAATTTTACCCTCTACGACTTTTTGATATTCATAATTATCTAAAGCATAGTTCATTATTTTTTGAGTGTCTTGCCATTTATATTGACGATTATATGGCCAACCCGATCCTAAGACGACAGAAATAAACAGTTTCCCATCCCTTTCAACTGCACCAACAAAACAGTATCCTGCTTGATTTGTAAAACCTGTCTTTACACCGATAGCTCCATTCATTTGGTCTAAAAATGCATTTTTATTATATACGTGAAAATGTCTGTTATTTGTTAATTCATAAAATTGTTTGTTTCGTGTCCTAATAATTTCTCGAAATTGTTCATTCTCTAATGCATATTTAGCAATAATAGCTAAATCATAAGCTGTTGAATAATGCCCTTCTGCATCTAAGCCATTTGGTGTTTTAAAAGATGTATTATGGGCACCTACGTCTTTGGCTTTTTCCGTCATCATTTGAGCAAATTCTTCTACACTCCCACCTACATGTTCAGCAATGGCAATGGCTACATCATTAGAGGACTCTAACATAAGAGCATATAACAAATCACCTAAACGGTACTTTTCCCCTTCTCTTATATGTAATTGGACGTCAGGTGCCTGAGAAGCTCTTTTACTTACTTCTACTTCGTCTTCTAAGTTCCCATACTCCAGTACAATCATGGTTGTCATTATCTTTGTCGTACTTGCCATAGCCCTCTGCTCTGTTCCATTATGCTCCCACAACACTCTACCATTATCTCCATCCATTAATATAGCTGCAAGAGCATGGAGTCTTAAATCAACGTCCTCCGCACTGATAGAATTGTTAACTACCACGAACCCTAATATTATAGAAAATATAAGACATAAAAATCTTCTTTTCCTAAAAGAATGCATAAACAATAACCTCTAAGTTTTTCCTTATCTAATTTTATATCTTTTTCCCTATAAATATGCTTTTAAATTTTCTTAGAGATTTTTCTTTTCTGTGGTAACATCATTTATTTCTAATTGAACTTCTTCTTCTGCCTCTGTTTTAAATTTTGCTAGTTCCTCATCTTTTATTATAGGTAAATCTTCTAAAGATTGCATGCCAAAATTCCTCAGAAAGGCTTCAGATGTACCGAATAATAAAGGTCTACCAGGCGCATCCATTCTACCAACTTCACATACCAAATCATAATCTATTAATTTATTAACGGCATGATCCGATCGAACCCCTCTAATATGCTCAATTTCTGCTTTAGTAATGGGCTGCTTGTAGGCAATAATAGATAATGTTTCAAGTAAGATATCTGATAAGACAACTTTTTTAGGTTGAGCAGTAATTTTCCTAAGGTCATCATACATAGCTGCTTTGGTACACATTTGATAAGCATTGTCTAATTCAATAATTTGTATGCCTCTATCTTCACCTTGATACTTATCTATCATGTTTTTTATTATTTTTTTAGTTGTTTTTTCATCCTGTTCTATAACTTTTGCAATACTATCAACAGGTACAGATGTCCCCATCGTAAATAATATGGCTTCTATTACAGCTTCAATTTTACTCAATTGCATACATACTCCTTTTTCTTGTCAATTCACATAGGCTTTGATTTAATATTTTAAATTCACTCACCTTACAAAAGTAATTTCTATATCATCAAAATTGTTTTCTTGGGTGATATGAATTGCACCAATTTTTATAAGTTCTAGTATTGCAAGAAATGTTGCAATGATTTCTTGTTTTGATTTTGTTTTTTCTAACAAGTTATGAAAACTTAGTTTTTTAATGTTTTTAGACAAATCTTTAATATAATTTATCTTATCATTTATTGAGAATTCTTCCCTCTCAATCTTCCCAAAATTACTTCTAATCAAATCTACTTTATCTACTTGCTTTCTCATAACATTTTTAAATATTTTATAAAGTTTTGATAAATCAATGTCCGCCATTAATTTTTCTACTGGAATTTTTTCTTCGTAGTTTTTTATTTCTTCAGGAATAGTGGATTCCTTAAAAATAACTTTTTGTGCATCAATTTGCTTGTCCTTTAATTCACCACAAATAAACTTGTATTTTTTGTACTCTAAGAGCCTTTCTACAAGTTCTTCTCGTGGATCTATTTCAGATTCTTCTTCCATTTTTTCTTTTTTAGGGAGTAGCATTCTTGATTTTATACTAATAAGGGTTGCCGCCATAACTAAAAATTCACTCATAATATCTAAATTTTTATTTTCCATTTGTTTAATATATTCAAGATATTGATCTGTGATTGACACAATTGGTATATCATATATATTCACTTTGTTTTTTTCAATTAAATGTAATAATAAGTCTAGTGGTCCTTCAAATGCTTGAAGTTTAATTGAAATACTCATACGTCACTTACTTTCTTTATCTAAATAATAATTCTTCTATTGGTCTTAAAAGTATGGTAAAGAAGTTAAAAGCTACTAAAATAATAAAAAATAGTTTAATAAAATGTTCGTATTGATACAGCGCAAAATATTTTTTTGGTGATTTGCTAGCTATTAACAATCCTATATTAAATGATGGGAATGGAATAACCAAATTCACTAAAAACAAAGATATACTTAATAAAACAATACATCTAATAAAAAACTCCAAAAAATAATACAATTGTCTCATTGCTTCTGTTTCAGAAAAGAATCTAGTATATATGCTTAAATTAACAGCTAAGGTTTGATGTAAACTATAAAAAAGCAAGGCTACAACTAAAGTAGATCCTAAACCTACAATACCTAATATATAATTTGTCTTTTTATCCTTGATCCTATAAGCATAAGGTCTTGAAAAACCAACAAATGCTATTATAAAAAAAATCAATCCTAACGGATCAATATATTGCCTAATTTTATATATTGATTTTTTGTTTTGTGCGTTCTGTAAAGGGTTTAAATGCATATAGGCAATACTTTTTGGCACTTCATGTAAATACATTACAACTATTGCTGCTAAAACTATTGCTAAAAACTTTAATATTTCCTTAAGCATAATTAGTACACCTCATTTATTTATTCTTATTGATTATTGTATCAGAGTTATTATTACAACGCAAAAGATTTTATTATAAGATTATTTTACTTGTTATTACTTAGATTTTCAACACAAAAAAAAGCAAAGAACGGATTAATCTACCTTCCAGAACTCTTAAACAAAAGATGTGTAATTTTTGCAAATCACACATCTTTATAAAAGAAAAAATTCAGTTATTGTTTTTATAGTTTAAAAGCACTTACGATTTCATTTAAATTATTAGCCGTATGGGTTAATACTTTTGAAGATTGATCAACTTGTACTGTTTGACTTATAATTTCTTTGACCATATGTATTGCCGTTAGACTTTCATCTTCACTTCTATTTGTATCTCTATCCAATTTCGCCGCTGCTTGTTCAGTCCCTTTTGCAATTTCATTAAGTTCTATAGCTTGAATACTTACCAATTCAGATATTGATTTCACTTTATCAGCTATATCTTCAATTTCCCCACCAATTTCTTTGAATGTATGAACTGAATTTTTTACACTTGAACTCCCAATATCTACTTGGTTAGATATTTCTTTTACACTATTAATTGTTTTTGTAGCTTCTTCTTGAACATATTTTATAAGACTAGAAATAGATACAGTAGCTTTTTCTGACTCTGTTGCTAGTTGAGAGACTTCATTAGCAACAACAGCAAACCCTCTACCATGCTCACCAGATCTTGCTGCTTCTATTGAAGCATTTAATGCAAGCATTTGAGTTTGCTTGCTAATTTTTTCAATGACATCAACAACTTCACTGATTTCTTCTGAGTATTTTTTTAATCCTATAATACTTTCTTGAGCTATCTTCATAGAATTTTCTAGCCCTAACATAGTCTCTAATACTTCTATGGTATTTTTTTCACTGATTTTTGCCTTATTACTAGTATTTGTAGTTTTCTCATTAACCCCTTCTAATATGTCATCTATATTAACAATTGAGTTTGATAAGATATTAAATTTTTCTTGAGTGTTCTGAAAAATTTGATTGTGTTCAACAGAGTTGTTAACCAGATCCCCTACAATACCTTCTATATTTTTAGCATTATTATAAAAGCTTTCCGTCATCCCTGATAATTCAATAGCAGAATTCTTCGAATCCCGTGACGATATGCCAATTCTTTTTATAATAGTCATTTGATTATTAATAAATTTATTAAACCATCTTGAAAGTTCACCAATTTCATCATTAGACATTTTTTCCACTCTTAAGGACAAATCACCTTCACCTTCTGCAATCTCTTGTAAAATATTAACAGTTTTATTAATTGATTTTACTACATCAAATTTAATCAATGCATACATTATAACAAGATTAGCTAACCATAATAAATAATTGGAAAAGGGAACAATAGAATTTAAAACAGTTAATGAACCGCTTAATATTCCAAATTTTAATGGGATTTTAAAATTCAAACTTTTAAATTTATATATTTCTTGAATATCTCCTTCACACATCATACCCCAAATTTCATCAGAATGTGGCGGCGTAATAAGAATGCCTTTACCACCTACATATATATGTCTATATTCAGGATACCCTGGCCAGCTGTTTAGATTCTGTCCCGTTTTTATAGTATTTAAGACGCCTTCATGGAGTTCATTTGTTGCAGGGTCTTTAAATACAATTTCAAATTCTGTGTGTTTTTTTATTTTTACAGTGCCCCATTTTTTTGTACTAATACCGTCCTTTAAATTTTCTCCACCAGTAAAAGTATTGTCTTCAAAGCGACTTCTAGAAATGGCTGTACCTATTTGAATATCCCTGTTGGTTTTAACCATAAAAAGATAATTATCACCAGACTCCTTGTAAACATGCGTATCTTCGTCCTGTATAACATCACTCATAACATCATTAGGAACTCTACCGCATAAAATAGATATTTTACCATCGTTTTCAAAAGGCAAAGAAAACATTAAGGTTACTTCATCAAAAAATTTTGAAGAGCAATTGCCTATTTTCAGTGTATCTTCATCTATGTATGGCCCATACATAAAAGGTTTATTTTGTTGTCCTATATTAAAATTTGGCAAATCTTTTCTTATTCTCCCTATTTGCCCTTCATATGTAGAAATATTAACTTGTCCTTGGGAATTAATGATAAAGAATTCAGAAAAATCTTCAAATCTTTTTCTTTTATCTTTTAAGATGTTAATTAGATCTTCAAAATCTACGCCATTTTGACCTAAATACGCTAGAATTGTGTCTCTTGTCAATTGCATTGCGACCCACATATCCTGAAACCAGTTGTCAAGAGCTCTTTTTCTACCATTAGCAATACCTTCAAATATTTTTTCTGACTGATTTTTAAGCTTTTTGTTTAGCAAATACGATAAATAATATTTTCTGTCCATACCATCGCTCCTAATATAATGAATGTTGTTAATTAAGTCTATTCATTTTATAAAATTTTTCCTATTTATATTCTATTGTTAAAAGGGATGTATGTCAACAGTTTAATGTGATTTTGATTTATTCACCGGACATTTCGTGCAAGTATTTTATTTTTATGTTTCATTTAATTCACAAATCAACTTTGTATCAATAGGAAAGAGAAATTTTCTATAACACAAAAAAACAGATAAATACCATTCAATGGTACTTATCTGTTTAATAATTACTTAAATAACATTCTTAGTACTTTACTAAAACTGAATCCAAATGTTGTTTCTTCTACTTCGTCTTTTGCAACGATTTCAATTTTCCCGATTTCTTGACCAGCTAACTTATAGACCACTTCTCCAATTACTTGACCTTTTTGAATTGGTGCTTGTATGGACTCTGGAATAATGATGTCTTTTGTTATTTCATTTGCACTATCTTCTTTACCTAGCACATAACTAAAATTATCTTTTACAATTGCTTCTACTGTATTAATTTTACCTCTTTTAACTGGTACTACTTGAAGGATATTACCCTTTAATTTGTCTTCATAAACGCTTACGTTAGCAAAACCATAGTCAAGAAGTTTCATTACTTCGTCAAATCTTGTTTTATAGTCAGGCGCTGCCATTACCACACCAATTAACTGCATACCATTTCTTTCTGCAGTTCCCGACAAACAATACAATGCTTGACTCGTTGAACCAGTTTTTAAACCCGTAGCACCATTGTACCATTTGATAAGTTTATTTGTACTTGTTAAACCAAACTCTTCTTCTCCTCTTTTTGTTCGATGAATAATACTATCTTGCCAAATAGTTGTATATTCAAATATTTGAGGGTATTTGGTTATTAATTCTTGTGACATTAATGCAATGTCATAAGCAGTTGTTAAATGCTCATCATGATCTAATCCATTGCTATTCATAAAATTGGTATTGACCATTCCCAATTCTTTTGCTTTGTTGTTCATAGCATTTACAAAAGATAATTCACTACCAGCAATATGTTCAGCCATAGCTACTGATGCGTCATTAGCAGATGCAATGGCTATACATTTTATCATGTCATGTACCGTTTGAATTTCTCCAGGTTCTAAATAGACCTGTGATCCTCCCATACTAGCTGCATGTTCACTAACAACGACTTCATCTTCTAATTTTATTGTCCCATTATCTAATGCTTCAAAAATTAAAAGCAATGTCATTATTTTAGTTACACTAGCTGGTCGAAGTTTTTCATGTGCATTTTTTTCATAAATTACTTTACCACTAGTTGGTTCCATCAAAACTGCTGATTTTGATTGAATTTCTAAACTATCCTTACTTTCTTGGGCAAAAATAATCCCTGGATCTACTGCACTGAATGTTAAAATAACGGTTATGAGTAAAGTGATGATTCTTTTCATGTTTACCCGCTCCTTTAAGCTATAATAATTGTCAATTCGATTTCAGTTTTGCTTAATTTATTTACTCACAATATATTTTGTCTCTACTGTTTGTAGAACTACATCGTGTAAATCACATATTGAAATCTTATATCCGTTACTATTAGAGTAAACATTTTTTTAAAAAATATTCATTTTTAGCATTATTTTGTTATGGTCATAATCCTATATCACTAAAATTTAAAAATACCATCTCTCGTTACATATCCTTTGATTAATTTATTCATTTTGGGTTGCTCTTTTTTAATTACATACGCTTTAATGAATTTTTCTTTTGCTTCTTCTAATTTATTCCTATCATTAGCGTATATGGTTCCTACTGATTCACCTTCTGCTACATAATCACCTATCTTTTTATTAATAATAAAACCTACTGATAAATCAATATCACTTTCTTTTGTTTCACGTCCACCACCAAGAATAAGGGTTGCAATGCCAATTTGTTCTGTTTTTATTTCATTTACAAAACCTTCAACTACAGAGTGAATACTTTCAATAAATTTTGCCTTTGGAAATAGATCTACATTATCTACAACTTCTTCTTCTCCATTTTGTCCTTTTATAAATTCCTTAAATTTCCTTATAGCACTACCATCTTCAATGGTTTTCATTAATAGTTGTTTTCCTTCTTCAATGGTCTCAACATGCTTTACGCCTTTTAACATATAGCTACCTAGATGAATACATAAGGCCTCTAAGCTTTTATCCCCCATCCCCTTCAGTGTTTGGATGGCTTCAATTACTTCTAAGGCGTTACCCACTGCTCTCCCTAATGGTTGATTCATATCGGAAATAATAGCATAGGTTTGCCTTCCTACAGCATTTCCTATTTTCACCATAGCCTCTGCTAACTTAAATGCATCCTCTTCATTTTTCATAAAAGCACCATTACCTGTTTTTACATCCAAAACAATTACCTCTGCACCAGAGGCTATTTTCTTACTCATTATACTACTTGCAATAAGGGATAAATTATCAACTGTGGCTGTTACATCCCTTAGAGCATATAATTTTTTATCCGCTGGAGCAATATCTGTTGTTTGCCCAGCTATGGCGATTTTAATATTATTGACATTGTTAATAAACTCATCTTTTGAAAGAGCGGTATTAAACCCTTGAATACTTTCTAATTTATCAATTGTGCCACCTGTATGACCTAATCCTCTACCAGACATTTTAGCCACTGGTATCCCTAATGCTGCGACCATAGGTCCTAAGATTAAAGATGTTTTATCACCAACGCCACCAGTACTATGTTTATCCGCTTTAATTCCTGTGATTTCCGATAAATCTAACTGTTCACCACTTTCCGCCATTGCCATTGTAAGGGCAACGGTCTCTTCTTCATTCATTCCATTAAAATATATGGCCATAAGAAAAGCTGATACTTGATAATCAGGAATTAAACCCTTTGTATATCCCTCTATAATAAACTTTATTTCTTCATCTAATAATGTTTCTCCATTACGTTTTTTTATAATTAAATCGTACATTCTCATACTGTCACCTAAATTTTATCTACGATATGTTTTATTAGATTTTTAAAGGCTTCTTTGACTCTTTGAGATGTTTCTACCACTTCATCATGATTTAAAGGCTGGTCTAGAATACCCGCCGCCATATTGGTAATACAGGATATCCCTAATACTTTTATTCCTGCATGGACAGCAGTAATGACTTCTGGAACTGTTGACATTCCAACTGCATCACCACCTAAAGTTCTGACCATTCTTATTTCTGCTGGTGTTTCATAAGTTGGTCCTGTCAGACCACAATAAATCCCTTCTTTTATATCTAAATCAAGGTCCTTGGCACATTCTTTTGCCACTTGAAACAACCCTTTATCATAAGCACTGGACATATCTGGAAACCGAGGTCCAAATTCATCATAATTAGGTCCAATCAATGGGTTATTGCTCATAAAATTAATATGATCTTCAATAATCATTAAATTACCTGGTTCAAAATCCACATTTACCGATCCCGCTGCATTGGTTACAATGAGTGTTTTTATGCCTAATTTTTTCATCACTCGTATAGGCATAACCACCTCTTCCATAGTGTATCCTTCATAATAATGAAATCTTCCTTGCATAGCAATGACAATATTTTTTCCTAACTCACCTACAACAAATTGACCTTTATGCCCTTCAACCGTTGATACAGGAAAATGAGGTATATCTTTATATGAAATCATTACTGGATTCTCAATTTGCTCAGCCAAGTCACCTAATCCTGATCCTAGTATCAATCCAATTGTAGGTTGTTTATCTAATTTTGATTTCAAATACCCTACTGCTTCATTAATGTTTTTCATCGATATACCCTCCTATTATTTCATTAGCAAAACTTTCACCTAATGAGATTGGCTTAACATTTAGTATTTCACCAATCGTTTGACCTATATCTGCAAATGTTAATCTAGTTCCTAAGTTCACATCCCTTTTCAAAGATAACCCATAACCAACAAAAGGTACGAATTCTCTTGAATGGTCTGTACTTTCTGTTGTTGGATCACATCCATGATCAGCCATTATAAATAAAATATCATTATCCTTCATAGCATCTATGATTTCAGGTATTCTACCATCAAACTCTTCCAATGCATTGGCATATCCAATATGATCGTTTCTATGTCCATATTTTGAATCAAAATCAACTAAATTTGTAAATATTAAACCTTTCGTATCTTTTTTTATATATTCTATTGTTTTATTAACACCGTCCATATTGTCTTTTGTATGAATAGCTTTTGTAATGCCTTTTTTTGCAAATATATCTTCTATTTTACCAATCCCTATAACATCTAAATTGGCTTCTTTTATATGATCTAATAATGTCCCTGCTGGTGGTTCCAATGAAAAATCTTTTCTATTGGCTGTACGTGAAAAGTTACCGACTTCTCCATTAAATGGTCTTGCAATGACTCTTGCTACAGCATTAATACCTACTAATTGTTCCCTAGCAATTTGACATATTTCATACAGTCTCTCTAATGGAATAATATCTTCATGCGCCGCAATTTGAAAAACACTATCTGCCGATGTATAAATTATTGGATAGCCAGTTTTTATATGTTCTTCTCCTAATTCCTTGATGATTTCTGTTCCAGATGCGGCATAATTACCTAATATCTCAGTGCCTATAGCCTCTTTAAATGGGTTTATAATCTCTGTTGGAAAGCCCTCAGGATATATTGGGAAACCATTTTCAGAATACACACCAACCATTTCCCAATGGCCCGTTGTGGTATCCTTACCTTTTGATTTTTCTGCAACTCTTGCAAAAACACCTGCTGGATTAATGCTTCTATTAAGTCCTTTAATATTGTCAATATTGCCTAAGCCTAATTTAATCATATTGGGTATTTTTAACCCACCGATAGCTTTGGATATATTTCCTATTGTATTACTACCTACATCTCCAAATTCATGGGCATCTGGTAACTCACCCATACCTACGCTATCTAAAATTATCCATATTATTCTTTTCTCCATATAGATCACCTTACTTTCTATATTATTTATAATATTATATTAATAAGATTGCTTTTTTAACCAACTTTAGATCAAAAATCCTTAATCCCTAACAAGTTTCCTATCTACAAATTAATATCCATATAAATATCTATAATTTATTATCCTATTAAATCCTTTTTTTGTCAAAAATAAATTATTTTTAATTTTAGTATTGACATTTTATGTATTTATAATTATAATATGAATCAGGAGTTAGGTAATAATAATTATTATCTAATAATAATTTAAAATTAATTTCTTGGGAGGAAATATATTATGAAAAAATGGATTTGTACAATTTGTGGATATTCTCATGAGGGAGATGCTGCTCCAGATAGCTGTCCTCAATGTAAAGCACCAGCAACTAAATTCGTAGAACAATCAGGTGAATCATTAGCTTATGCTGACGAGCATCGTATAGGTGTTGCTAAAGACGTTGACGCTGAAATTATTGAAGGTTTAAAAATGAATTTTACTGGAGAATGTACAGAAGTTGGTATGTACTTAGCAATGGCTAGACAAGCTGATCGTGAAGGCTATCCAGAAGTTGCTGAAGCATATAAAAGAATTGCTTGGGAAGAAGCAGAACATGCTGCTAAATTTGCTGAATTACTAGGTGAAGTTGTTGTTGCTGATACAAAAACAAACTTACAAATGCGTGTAGATGCTGAACATGGTGCCTGTCAAGGTAAGTTAGATTTAGCAAGAAGAGCTAAGGAATTAAATTTAGATGCAATTCATGATACAGTACATGAAATGTGTAAAGATGAAGCAAGACATGGAATGGCTTTCGCAGGACTGTTAAAAAGATACTTCTAATCCTTTTTGATATACATTGAACGCTTAATTAGGTCAATTAAGCGTTCAATAAAAACATTATACTTATACCTTTTTATATGGGCCATAATCCTTTGCCCCTGAGGATTATGGCCCATCTTAGAATTCACAAAAGCGTATGCAACTTAAATTGCATACGCTAATTTTATGCTCTAGGATGAGCCTTTGAATACACTTCTTTTATTTTATTGTTATTGATTTTTGCATAAATTTGAGTTGTCGATATATCTGAATGTCCAAGCATTTCTTGAACAGATTTTAAATCTGCCCCATTTTCCACTAAATGAGTTGCAAAAGAGTGTCTTAACATATGTGGTGTGATTTTTTTATTGATATTGGCTTTGTTTGTATAGTATTTTATAACTTTCCAAAACCCTTGTCGACTCATAGGCTCCCCTGAACAATTTACAAACAAGTTTTTTTCGTCTTTGTTTTTAAGCATTACATAACGGCCTTGCTCTAAATATTGTTTCAATGCCTCTTTAGCAACTGTTCCAATAGGTATAATTCTTTCTTTTTTGTCGTCTTGGCACCTAATATAGCCTAAGTTCAGATTCAAATCCTCTACTTTTAAATTAATTAACTCTGTTACCCTTATACCCGTAGCATAAATAACTTCTAGCATTGCTTTATCTCTAAGTCCCTTTGCATTGGCATCACTAGGTTGGTTAAGCAATATGTCTACTTCTTCTGTTGTTAATACATCAGGTACTTTTTTTTCTATTTTAGGAGATTTTATACTCTCAGTAGGATCTTCGTCAATTATTCCTTCTTTGAATAAATAATGAAAAAATGCCCGAATAGAGGCAACATTTCTTGAAATAGTAGAAGTTGCTCTACCCTCTTTTTCCAAATAAAGTATGTAGGAATTAAGATTTGTAATATTAATCTTCTTGATTACTTTAAAGTCTTGCACATAAAAGTAATCTACTAACTTTTGCAAATCTCGTTGATAAGACAAAACTGTATTCTGAGAAGATCCTTTTACATCTTTAAGATATGAAATAAAATTTAGTAAGGCTTCTTCCATGATTTATTCTTCCTTTTGTTATATTTGACATTATCAAAACAGGTTAAATCTCTAAAGAAGATTTGATAATCTCTCAGTAAATATAATTATATAACTTGTTTATGTGAAAATCAAACATTTTTTGCAGTATTTTCCATACATATTTCGAGCCTTGAAACAAAAAATACAATATGCAGAAGTTTTTCGAAAACAAACTACAACATATTGTATTTTTTTAGTGTTTTAAATTATTTTTCATAATTTTTAATTATTTCAATTCAATTCCAAGTTGCTTCACTTATATTCTTTGAATCATCCATCTAACGATACCTGGGTTAACAAAAGTCTCAACTAATGCCCCTATAATAATAACCAGAGTACAAAGTAATAGTACTAAAATATATTCCGTAAATAATTGTTTGTTATTTAATCGATAACTTTTTGTAGCTGCTAATTTTTTATAATATAAAGTAGCACATAATTCAAAACTTTTATGTATTAAATACAATACCAAAGGAACATAAATCAAAAAATGCGGAAATAAAAATACCAAATTAAGCAAAATGCCTTTACTTCCATATACTATAGTTCCTAAAGAAAGCATAAACCCAAAGGATATTCCAAAATAAAGTAAGGCAATTACTATTGTAGGAATACCAAAAAAAGTCAAACCAAAAAACCATATGTATAATACAATTCTAATTCTGTTCAATACAATATGTCTAAGCAAATCTATATGATTTAATGTTATACTAGAATATTTATCCAAGAAATAATTATTTAAAATACCTAATTCATCTTTTTGGCTGGGATCTAAATAGTTGGCAAATATTGATCCGATTATAACACCAACAACAAATAATATTAAAAAGGTTAAATTTCTATTTATTTTTATATTTAATTTTTTTATGGCTCTACCCACTCACATCTACTCCTTTATCCCTAGTGTTTTTTGCTAACTGTACATTTTATTACTGTATAGCTATATATATGCACTTAGAATAAGAAATATGATGCTTGTCTTGAAAAAATAAGATCCCATTATAGAGATGGAATCTTTATCACATTTTTTTCATTGATATAGTTTTTATAAGCCAATATTGCCGAAATGGTTTTACTATCCACAATAGTTCCATCAAAGATCATCTTAGTAATTTCCTCTAAGGAATAGGTCTTCAAATTTACAAATTCATCTTCATCAAGATTTTGTTGTGATTCTTGTAAATCATTAGCTATATAGACATGAATCACCTCATCACAGAAACCAATTGATGTATAAAATTTGATTAAAAAAGTTAAATTCTCTGAAGTAAAACCCGTCTCTTCTTCTAGCTCTCTCTTTGCACATACCAATGGATCCTCATCTTTTTCTAATGTTCCTGCAGGAATTTCTAGTGTTAGTCCATTGGCAGCATTTCTAAATTGCTCAACTAAAATAATCTTGCCACGTTTATCTACTGGAACAATAGCTGCTGCTCCATTATGTTGTACTAATTCAAAGTAAGTCTCTTTATTATTTGGTAATTTAACTTTATCCTTAACAAGTTTAACGATTTTTCCATTATAAATTTCTTCTCTTCCTAATTTAATAAAGCTATCTTTATCCATATTTAAAACTCCTTACTTTTTAATTTATACACTACCTTACTTACTTAATTTTATGCATTTCTCATAACAATCATTTACTGCTTCTAATATAGCATTTCTAAACCCATTTTTTTCAAGGGCTGCAACAGCTTCTATTGTTGTGCCTCCTGGGGAACATACTTGATCTTTTAAAACACCTGGATGTTCTTTTGTATCTAAGACCATTTTGGCTGACCCCAGTACAGTTTGAGCTACTAATTTGTAAGCATCTTGTCTTGAAATACCTAATTTTACAGCCCCATCCGCTAGTGCTTCGATAAACATAAATACATAGGCAGGAGAACTTCCAATGATTGGCACAACACTATCCATAAGTCTTTCTTCTAAAACCACCACTTCACCAAAAGAAGTAAAAAATTCATTAATTAGTTTTTTTTCTTCTTCTAAATAATTGTCTTTAGAATATGCTATAGCTGTCATACCTGTATTAACTAAAGCAGGTGTGTTTGGCATAGCTCTTATAATCCTAGTCTCTTCTCCTAATTGCTCTTTAAGACTATCAACAGAAATACCAGGGGCTATAGAAATTATAATATGTTGTTTTGTAATATATTCTTTAATATGGGTTAGAACATTACTATAGTATTGTGGTTTTACTGCCAAAATTACTATTTTTGTCTCTTTTATCAGTTCGCTATTGTTTTTGCAATAGTCAACACCCGTTTGCTCATTAACCCATTCTAATCTTTCTAGGTTAACGTCTGTAAACGTGAGATTCACTTTGTCAAATACATTTGCAGCACCGCTTAGCATAGCATACCCCATATTGCCAATACCAATGAATCCAAATAATCTGGTCATCCTCATTCCCCCTAAACACTTAGGTTAGCTGTTCTACCTAAAAGATCTTTGTATTGATCCAAAATGCATTCTATATGTTCTTTTACAAATTCCTCTGTTTGTTCTGGCGCTCTTCCAACAAAGTTTTCAGGTTTTAATATAGAACGAATTTCTTCTTCACTCATCATAAATGATGCATCAGAGATAATTCTTTCAATTAAATCATTTTCTTTACCTTCAATTTTTACTTGTTTGCCAGCTTCCATTGAGTGAACTCTAATCTTTTCGTGTAATTCTTGTCTGTCACCACCACGTTTTACACCTTCCATTAGAATAATTTCTGTTGCCATAAAAGGTAACTCACTCATAATTCTTTGATGAATTACTTTTGGATACACCACTAATCCATCCATAACATTAATGTAAATCTCTAATATGGCATCTATCGCTAAGAATGACTCTGGTATCGTTATTCTTTTATTAGCACTATCATCTAATGTTCTCTCAAACCATTGTGTTGATGCAGTAATGGCTGGATTAATGGCTGTAGCAATAACATACCTTGCTAATGAAGAAATTCTTTCTGTTCTCATTGGATTTCTTTTGTAAGCCATTGCCGATGAACCTATTTGATTTTTTTCAAATGGCTCTTCAATTTCTTTTAAATTCTGTAACAAACGAATGTCATTACTGAATTTATATGCTGATTGAGCAATCAAACTTAGTACATTACATACTTGACTATCCAACTTTCTTGGATAGGTTTGACCTGTTACTGGATATGTTGTGTTATAACCTAATTTTTTAGCAACTAATTTATCTAATTCTTTTACTTTTTCATGATCATCATTAAACAAGCTTAAGAAACTTGCTTGGGTTCCAGTTGTCCCTTTTACCCCTCTTAACATCTTTTTAGCCAATAATTCTTCTAATTCAATAAAGTCTATCCATAAATCTTGTAGCCATAAAGTGGCTCTTTTTCCTACTGTTGTTAACTGTGCTGGTTGATAATGAGTAAAGCCAAGAGTTGGTAAATCCTTATACTCTAGAGAGAATTTAGCAAGCTTGTCCATTACATTTACCATTTTGGTTTTAACTAACTCTAATGCTTCCATCATAATGATAACATCTGTATTATCGCCCACATAACAACTTGTAGCACCTAGATGAATAATAGGCTTTGCTAATGGGGCTTGTACACCATAAGCATGGACATGTGCCATAACATCATGGCGGACTTCTTTTTCTTTCGCAATGGCTTCTTGGTAATTAATATCATCTTGAAATGCTTTTAATTGATTAATTTGTTCATCTGTAATGTCTATACCTAAGTCTTTTTCTGCTTCAGCTAAAGCAATCCAAAGTTTTCTCCAAGTTTTAAATTTCTTATCAGGTGAAAATAAATATAACATCTCTTTACTCGCATATCTACTACCTAAAGGTGTACTGTATGTATCCGTCATAAAAAATCCCTCCATATAATTGTTCAATTGGTTTTATTATACCATATATTATCCCAATAATAACTTATTTAAAAACCCTTTTTTATTATAAAATTTAATATATATATAAATCACTTAAAATTTTGATTGGTTTTTTGAATCACTTTAAAAGTCTGAAGCCGCATAGTTTGAAGAAGGGCTATATACTATGTCCTGGCGTCGACCGATTGAAAAGTAAGGTAGCCAGAATATAGTATATAGCCCTTCTTCAAACGAATATATAGCAAACCATAAGAAAAGCATAGATCATTAACCTATACTTTTCTTTAAACCACTATACTATTGAAGTTTATTTAAAAAACTCTCAATTCTATCTAAACCTTTTTCAATCTGCTCTAATGATATAGCATAAGACAAACGAATATGATCATCATATCCAAAATCATTACAAGGAATAATTGCTACACATTCTTCTTCTAATAATATATCCGCTAAATCGTCAGCATTATTTATTACTTTTCCGTTAAAAGTCTTACCAAACAGCTCACTAATATCTATAAATAAGTAGAATGCTCCTTGTGGTTTTATAGCTGATAGGTAATTCATTCCTTCAACTCTATCAAACATGTAATCTCTTCTTTTTTTAAATTCTACTACCATCTTATCTACACATTCTTGTGGTCCAGTTATTGCCGCTATAGTAGCCTTTTGTGCAATGGAATTGGCATTAGATGCAGAATGAGATTGTATGTTATTCATTAATTTTGCTACTTCTTCACTTGAAGCCGTATATCCAATACGCCATCCTGTCATAGAATAACTTTTTGAAACACCATTTATTATAATTGTTTTTTCATATATTTTTTCATTTAATGATGCAATACTAATATGTTCCACATCATCATATAATAATTTTTCATATATTTCATCTGATATGACATATAAATCATTTTCAACTGCAAAATTTGCTATCTCATTTAATTCATCTCTAGTATAAATCATACCTGTTGGATTACTTGGACTATTTAAAACAATAGCCTTTGTTTTATCATTTAAAGCTTCTTTTAATTGTTCTACGCTTACTTTGTATTGCTGTTCTTTTGTTGTTTTAACAATAACAGGAACACCATCGGCAAGTTTTACCATTTGAGGATAACTTAACCAAAAAGGCGCAGGAATAATAACCTCATCACCTAAGTTAAGTATTGCCATAAATGCATTAGTTAAGGAGTGTTTTGCTCCATTACTTACAATTATTTGTCTTGGGTTATATTTTAACCCATTATCATTTAATAATTTATTACAAATACCTTCTTTTAAAGGTACTATTCCAGACGCTGGTGTATATTTTGTAAAACCCTGATTAATAGCTTCAATGGCAGCAGCTTTTATATGTTCTGGAGTATCAAAATCTGGCTCACCTGCACCAAAACCTATTACGTCTAAACCTTCTGCTTTAAGTTGATTCGCTTTTGCAGTTATAAATAATGTAGAAGAAGGTTTAATTGTTTTTGCTTTGCTTGATAACACTTAAAATCACCTCAATTAAAATATTAGTATCATTGTAATACCTTTTTCTGAAATTTGCAAGTTTAACTTTTCATTTATTCGTGTTTTGTATATTTAGTTTTATTTTAGTATATCTATACAACTCTCTTTTGTTAATTATTGACCTTACCCCTAAGGTCTTTAAGGGTTTTCTTACACTTTTCCCTGTTTATGTTTTTTTACTCCAAAAAAAAAGACACTCTGCGTGTCCTAATTTTATGTTACTAGAAGGAGTTTTTGATTATAAATAATTGAATCATATACCTTATACCTTCCCCAATATTTAGTATAATATTCTAATTACTTCTCCTACGTATGTATTATTGTTTTGAAACCACAATAAGTTTTATTGCTGTTCTTTCTTCTCCATTTATCTCTATATCCGTAAATGCTGGTGTACATACTAAATCCACACCAGATGGTGCTACATAACCTCTTGCAATAATAATTGCTTTGATTGCTTGATTTAACGCTCCTGCACCAATTGCTTGTACCTCTGCTCCTCCTTTTTCTCTGATTGTATTTGCCAAGGCACCTGCTACAGAGTTAGGATTAGATTTTGCGGCTACTTTTAATACTTCCACGTTGTAAATCCCCCTTTAAATTTGTAATTGTAATTAAATATAATCATAAGTTAATTATAATTCATAATATATATTAAAGCAATAGAATTCTAGTCTTATTTACTAGAAAAATGTGTATTTATTAAAAATTATAGAAGAATTTTAGATTCATAAAAGATTTATATTGTTTAATATCTCATAAGTTAATATTAATTAAAATATATCTTATATAAGACATTAATGTCTTAATAAATTAATAAATTTAAAAAAAAGACTACTGTTTTCATAGTAGTCTTTTTTGTATATTATTTTGCATATTCAATTGCTCTTACTTCTCTAATAACATTAATTTTAATTTGTCCTGGGTATTCTAATTCTGCTTCAATTTGTTTAGCTATATCTCTACCCACTAAAACCATTTCTTCATCATTCACTTGGTCTGGAATCACCATTATACGAATTTCTCTACCCGCTTGTATTGCAAAAGATTTTTCAACACCTTTAAAGTTTTCTGCTATTTCTTCTAGTTTTTGTAATCGTTTTATATAAGTTTCTAACGTTTCTCTTCTAGCCCCTGGTCTAGCAGCTGATATAGTATCTGCCGCTTGAACAATAACAGCTATAATACTCTCTGGTTCAACATCTCCATGATGGGCTTCTAAAGCATTAATAACCACTTTAGACTCTTTATATTTTCTACATAAATCTGAACCGATTTGAATATGAGAGCCTTCCATTTCGTGATCAACAGATTTACCAATGTCATGTAATAATCCAGCTCTTTTAGCCAGTCTTATATCAACACCTATTTCTGCAGCAATTAAACCACATAAATGTGCAACTTCTATTGAATGTTTAAGTGCATTTTGGCCATAACTTGTTCTAAACTTCATTTTTCCTAGCAAACGAACAAGTTCCGGATGTATGCCGTGAACGCCTACATCAAATGTAGCCATTTCACCTTCTTCACGAATCATTGTTTCAACTTCTTTTTGAGCTTTTTCTACCATTTCTTCAATTCTTGCAGGATGTATACGACCATCTACAATAAGCTTTTCAAGTGCAATTCTTGCAACTTCTCTTCTTATTGGATCAAATCCTGATAAAATTACTGCTTCAGGCGTATCATCAATTATTAGATCAATTCCTGTTAAAGTTTCTAAAGTTCTAATATTTCTACCTTCTCTACCAATGATTCGACCTTTCATCTCATCACTTGGTAATTGTACAACAGATACTGTAGTCTCAGCTACATGATCAGCTGCACATTTTTGAATAGCAATTGCAAGTATGTCCTTAGCTTTTTTATTTGCTTCTTCTTTTGCTTTGTTCTCTAATTCTTTTACTAGAATGGCAGTTTCATGTTTCACTTCATTTTCAACGATTTCTAAAAGGTATTCTTTTGCCTGTTCGGAGGTGAGCCCAGATATTCTCTCTAATTCTTCCATTTGTTTTGATATCATTGTATCTACTTCTAATCTAAGATTATCAATTTCTTCTTCTTTACTAGCAAATTGACCTTCTTTTTTCTCTAACAACTCTGTTTTTCTATCTAAAGCCTCTTCTTTTTGAAGAAGTCTTCTTTCAAGTCGTTGTAGTTCATTTCTTCTTTCTTTGACTTCTTTATCAAGATCATTTTTTACTTTTAGAGTTTCTTCTTTTGTTTCAAGAAGAACTTCTCTTTTCTTAGATTCTGCATTTTTTAATGCATCATCAATGATTTCTCTTGATCTTTTTTCAGCCGATCCAATTTGAGCTTCAGCAATCTTTCTTCTATATGCTACTCCAAGCGCAAAAGCAATGGCTGCTACAAAGAAGAGGACTACAACAAAGATTATTATTGTTATAACATCTCCCACAGGTTGCACCTCCTTTATTAAGTTTTCATTGTACTAATATAAGTAAATATACGACAATTAAATTTTATAACTTTTTAGACATTATGTCAAGTTTAACAACTTTCTTTTTTGTATATTTTATTTTTTTTTTACTTGAACACCTCTAAATACCTATATAAAATCACTAATTTTTTATTGAATTTTTATGAAGTTATCTATTATCATTTTTACAAGACTTTATTAAATTTATAACAATCTTTTAGTGCATTATATACTATATATAAGCTACTTCTTTATTTATTTTGTTCATTTTCTTTAATGATCTTCATAACCAAAGAAGGGTTAAACCCTTTTCTCACTAAATAATAATATAGTTTTTGAATAGATTCTTTATTACTAGTATGGTTTTTTGTTTTTTTATGAATCAACGTCTTTATTATCTCTTCTTCATTCACTTCTATGTCTTTTAAAACATCAGAAATTATACTATCAGAAACACCTTTATTCTTTAATTCATATTTAATTTGGTATAGACTCTTTTTTTCTTTTTTTGCATTAAGATAGTTTGTTGCATATCTATAATCATCAATAATGTGGTAGTCTTTACAAAAAAATATAACTTTTTGTATAACCAAATCAATAAACCCTTCTTTTTTTAATTTCAAACAAACATCCTGTTCTGTTCTATCACAGTATTTTATGTAGTTTAATGCTTTTGATTTTGCCTTTTTATAGACTATATTGTCTATGATGCTATTAATTCTCTCTAGAGATAACTCTTGTTCTTCTTTTATGTCTAATTTTTTGATTTCTTTGTTTGTTAACCAAAAAAAGTATTCATCATTAAAATAAACTGATATTCTATCTTTTTTTGGGTCAACTATCAATTCAGTTACTTCCATTATTCTCTCCCTCTGTGTTTCTTTATAGTGTGTTGCTTTTTTAACAATGTTCATTATACACTAATATACATTACCCGACAAGTTTTTTAGTAGTAATTTTTAAAGTTATATATAAAAAGCCTTACTCTTGTAAAGTAAGGCCTAAATTAATTATTCATTAGATTGTTTTTTTTCTTTTTTCGGACTAGTAGCCACTTCTTCTTCTTTTTTAGCTGGAAGTTTATAATATTCTCTTACTAATCGTTCAACTTCGATTAATGTTTCAGGATTCTCAATTAAATATGCTTTAGCATTTTCTCTACCTTGACCTAATCTAATATCATTAAAAGAGTACCATGCCCCACTTTTGTTTATGATATTAATATTGGAAGCCAGATCAAGTATATCTCCTTCTTTAGAAATTCCCTTTCCAAACATAATATCAAATTCTGCTTCTTTAAAAGGCGGTGCTATTTTGTTTTTAACAACTTTTACTCTCGTTCTATTTCCAATCATCTCACTACTTTGTTTAAGAGTTTCGATTCTTCTTACATCCAACCTAATAGAAGAGTAAAACTTCAATGCACGTCCACCTGTTGTTGTTTCAGGGCTACCAAACATTATGCCTACTTTTTCTCTTAACTGATTAATGAAAATTACAATACATTTCGATTTATTAATAACTCCTGTTAGCTTTCTAAGAGCCTGAGACATAAGTCTTGCTTGCAAACCTACATGACTATCTCCCATCTCCCCTTCTATTTCCGCTCTAGGAACTAAAGCTGCTACAGAGTCAACGATTACAATATCAATAGCGCCAGAACGCACCATTGTTTCAGTTATTTCTAATGCTTGTTCCCCATTATCAGGTTGGGATATATATAAATTTTCAACGTCTACACCTATTTTACTAGCATACTCAGGATCTAAAGCATGTTCTGCATCAACAAATCCTGCTATACCACCTCTTTTTTGAACTTCAGCTACCATATGTAATGCTACTGTTGTCTTACCACTCGATTCAGGACCGTATACTTCTACTATTCTACCTTTTGGTACCCCCCCTGCTCCTAAAGCGATATCTAAACTTAAGGAACCTGTAGGAATTGTTTCAATATTCATATGCTCTCTAGATTGTCCTAATTTCATAACTGAACCTTTACCAAACTGCTTTTCTATCTGGGACAAAGCAGCGTCTAAGGCTTTTTGCTTATCATCATTCATAAATAAATCCCCCTTCAAACTTTTTCCGAACCTGTGTTCGTTTTTATTATAATACACTTTTATACGTCCGTCAACCTTAAATTTGAAAGTATTATTTTCAAACTTGCTTGCAAGGGTTTGAAAATAATACTTTCAAAGAAGCTTATGGCTTTTACAAGGTAAAAGGCATAAGGTGAGTTGTTATTTTCAAACTTGCTTGCAAGGGTTTGAAAATAATACTTTCAATGAAGCTTATGGCTTTTACAAGGTAAAAGGCATAAGGTGAGTTGTTGTTTTCAAACTTGCTTGCAAGGGTTTGAAAATAATACTTTCAATGAAGCTTATGGCTTTTACAAGGTAAAAGGCATAAGGTGAGTTGTTGTTTTCAAACTTGCTTGCAAGGGTTAGGGTTTGAAAATAATACTTTCAATGAAGCTTATGGCTTTTACAAGGTAAAAGGCATAAGGTGAGTTGTTGTTTTCAAACTTGCTTGCAAGGGTTAGAAGAACAAAAGTATAAAAAACAAACTCTGATTAAGAATTTGTTTTTATATTGTATTGTATTTAATTATTAAGCAGCTCTAATCTAAGTAAGTTTATAGCTGCTATAACGCTATTATTTCTTATTCTTTCCCTACTACCTACAAAATTGTATTCTTTAACAGTTGTTTTTCCATTTATATAACAACCAATATACACTAATCCAACAGGTTTATCTTCCGTTCCTCCTGTAGGACCAGCAATACCTGTTACAGATAATGATACCTCAGACCCAGAAACTTTAGCCATAGCCTCCACCATTTCTTTTGCAGTATGACCACTTACTGCACCATATTGATTAATTGTCTCTTCTTTTACACCTAGGTTTACCTTAGCCTCATTTGAATAAGTAATTTGACCTTCCTTATATACAGTAGAAATACCGCTACAGTTAATGATTCTACCACTAAGTAAACCACCTGTACAAGACTCTACAATTGAAAGGGTATATTCTTTTTCTAAAAGCAAATCCAAAACCACTTCTTCAAGGGTTTTGTCTTCATTGGTATAAATTGAATCCCCTAATATGTCATAAACGGCCTTTTCTGTTGGCTCTATTAATTCATAAGCTTCTTTTTCAGATAGAGCTTTTGCTGTTAGTCTTAAATGAACTTCCCCATCTTTTGCATAAGGTGCAATAGTGGGATTACTTTGACCATTAATTAACTCTGTTAATAATTCTTCTACTGTACTTTCTCCAATTCCTACAACTCTTAAAGTCTTAGAAGCAATGGTTTCAGAACTTATTTTTCTTATATAAGGCTTTACCTGCTCCTCAAATAAAGGCACCATTTCTTTAGGTGGTCCTGGTAATAATACTAATATTTTATTATCTTCGTTAACAATGAGGCCTGGTGCTGTTCCATTATTGTTTTCAAGAACAAGAGAACCTTCAGGAATTAAAGCTTGTTTTAAGTTATTACTAGCCATTTTTACTTTTCTTTTATTAAAAAAGTCTATAAGCTTTTTTTCAGTGTATTCATCCTTTACAAGAGGTTTATCAACTACTTTAGCCACAACCTCTTTTGTTAAATCGTCCTGTGTAGGGCCCAGCCCACCTGTTAAAAACACTATATCTGAACCTTGTAGTGCCCTTTTTATTGTCTCTTCTAACCTTTTTTCATTGTCCCCTACCACCGTTTGAAAAAACACCGAAAGACCTAACTCAGAACATTCTTCTGACAAGTACTTAGCATTGCTATTCAATATATTTCCCAGTAACAATTCTGTTCCCACTGAAATTATTTCTGCAATCATTTACTTGCTCCCTTCAGTTAAAACATGTTTGTTTTTAACCATATAGTCAACTGCAGATATTATTGTAAAGATTACTGCAATATAAACTAGAGCATTTTCAATATAGAATATATATTCACCATCAAATCTAGCCATTAATACTAAGATCATAACCATTTGAAAAACCGTTTTAATTTTTCCCCATTTACTAGCTGCAATAACCAATCCTTCTGATGCTGCAACCACTCTAAAGCCACTAATTAAAAATTCCCTACTAATAATAAGAATAACTACCCAAGGTGCTAACCATCCTAAATAAACAAAAGCTATTAAAGCAGATGCTACCAACAACTTATCTGCAAGTGGATCCATAAATTTACCAAAGTTGGTAACCAAGTTCATAGAACGGGCAAGGTAACCATCTAAAAAGTCAGTAAAACTAGCAACTGCAAATATAACCAATGCATAGATATGATTCATTGCAGTAAAATCCGTTAATATAAAAACAAGAAAAATTGGTATTAACATAACCCTTAAAATAGTAAGCTTATTCGCTATATTCACTAAATCATCTCCCCGATTAAATCGTATTCATTTGATTCTGTAATTAGCACTTTTATCATCTCTCCAGAAATAATTTCTTCATCAGCTTTTACAAAAACATACCCATCTACATTAGGTGCGTCTTTATAACTTCTACCAATATATACTTTATCTTCAGGTAAATAGCCCTCAATAAGTACATCAATGGTTCTTCCTATCATTTCTTTTGTCTTTTCAAAAGATATCTCTTGTTGTAGTTTCATAATGTCATTTTGTCTTTGCTTTTTAATTTTTTCTGTAATTTGACCTGGTAATAATGCCGCAGGAGTATCTTCTTCTTTTGAATAAGTGAATACGCCTAATCTGTCAAATTTCATTTCTTTAACAAATTCTACTACATTCTGATGTTGCTCCTGAGTTTCTCCAGGGAACCCTGTAATAATAGTTGTTCTTAAAGCAATATCTGGTACCAATTCCCTTATTCTATTGATTTTATTGCGTAAATCTTCTTGAGTGGTTTTTCTTCCCATTTTCTTCAGTATGGCACTGTCACCATGTTGAATAGGTATATCTAGATAATTACATATTTTATCATTTTTATTCATTACTTCTAATAATTCATCTGAAATTTCCTCTGGATAACAATAAAGAACCCTTATCCATCGTAACCCTTCAATAGTAGACAGTTCTTCTAACAACTTAGGTAAAAGATATTTACCATATAAGTCTATCCCATAAACTGTTGTATCTTGAGCAACTAGTATGATTTCTTTAATCCCTTTTTGTACTAAAAGAGTCGCTTCTTTAACAATGTCTTCAATTGGTCTACTTTTATACTTTCCTCTTAAGCTTGGAATAATACAATAGGTACAAAGTTTATCACAGCCTTCAGCAATTTTTATATAAGAATAAAAACCACCCGTTGTATTAATTCTATCTGTATAAGAAGACAAATTATCATTTACATCTTTATAAGAAGTAAATTTTTTACCTTCTAAAGCTTCATCTATAGCATTTAAAATCTCATCATAACTAGAGGTTCCCAGTAAAGCATCTACCTCTGGAATCTCTTTAATAATTTCATCTTTATATCGCTCTGATAAACAGCCAGCTGCAATTAAAACCTTACAAACACCTGTCTTTTTATGCTCAGCCATCTCTAAAATGGTATTAATACTCTCTTCTTTAGCATCACTAATAAAACAACAGGTATTAACAACAATTATATTAGCCTCTTCCTCATTATTGGTTAATTCATACCCTTTCTCTCTAATTAATCCTAACATTACTTCACTGTCAACTAGGTTCTTATCACAACCTAAAGATACAAACATAAGTTTCATTATAAGTGTTTCTCCTTCCAAAATTAAACAAATAGCAATTAATCGCTCTATATTTCATAACGCTCAAAATGACAAAGCTTTAAACTAAAACTTTGCCAATTGTAAAATGTCTTTATATTTTTCGCAAAAACAGCAAAAAACAACGGAATCTTATCTAGTGTATTCAAGGCATATATAATCTTATTGGCGTCGACCGGCTGAAAGGAACGGCAGCCAATAAGACTATATATGCCTTGAGTACACGTTCCATGAGCTTCCTCATTAAGTATTATACATCAATTCTTTAAAAAAAGAAAACCTTTTTAACCCAATCGCTCTGCAGACTGCACACAATTACTCATTAACATTGCAATGGTCATAGGCCCAACCCCACCAGGAACTGGCGTAATAGCACTAACATGTTCGACCACATCGTCAAAATCAACATCCCCACAAAGCTTTCCATCCACTCTGTGAATACCAACATCAATAACAACGGCTCCATCTTTAACAAACTCTTTCGTTACAAACTTAGGCTTCCCAATTGCAGCCACAAGTATATCTGCTCTTTTAGTAACTTCTTTTAAATCCTTTGTTCTAGAATGACATATTGTAACCGTTCCATTTTCTCTTAGTAATAACATACCCATAGGCTTCCCTACAATATTACTTCTACCAATTACAACACATTCTTTGCCTTCTATATCAATATTAGAACGTTTTAAAAGCTCTATAATCCCATACGGTGTACAGGAAACAAAACCTACTTGACCAATACTTAGTGCACCAACGCTTTCTGGATGAAAACCATCTACATCTTTACTTGGGTCAATGGCTTTTATCACTTTTTGTTCATCAATCCCTTTTGGTAATGGCAATTGAACTAGAATACCATGGACATCTTTTTTATTATTCAATTCATTAATTAAATTTAATAACTCTATTTCTGAAGTTTCTTCTGACATTTCATAAGATAAAGAGTGAATACCTATGTATTCACAAGCCTTCTTTTTATGAGATACATACACCTTAGAAGCTTCATCCTTACCAACTAAAACAACTGCTAAAGTTGGGGTAATGCCTTTGTTTTTTAATTCTGCTACTTTTCCCTTTAATTCTTCTTTAATATCATTAGAAATTTTCTTACCATCAATTAATTTTGCTGCCATCATCTCGTCCTCCCTTAACTTAAGCCTATTATTTTACCACTTTGATCCATATCTATATTTTCTGCTGCTGGTCTTTTGGGAAGCCCAGGCATAATCATAACATCACCCGTCACAACTACCACAAATCCAGCTCCTGCAGATACATACATTTCTCGCACATTAATTGTAAAATCTTTTGGTCTTCCCAGTAGATCTTTGTTATCAGATAAAGAATATTGAGTTTTTGCAATGCAGATAGGTAAATGCTCCATCCCTAATTCTTTAATTTGTTTAATTGTTTTTTCTGCACTTGCAGAATAAATCACGTCTTTTGCGCCATAAATCTCTCTAGCTACTGTTTCTACTTTTTCTTTAATAGTTGCTGAATCCTCATATAAAAGCTTAAAGTGACTTTCTTTGTTTTGCAATGTATAAAGGACTTTATTGGCAAGCTCGATACCACCTTCTCCCCCTTTTTCCCATACATTGGATAAAGCAAATTCACAGCCCAGTGTTTCACAATATTCTTTTACAAAATTGACTTCTTTATCTGTATCACTTACAAAGTGATTAAGGGTTACAACAATAGGCACTTGGTATTTCTGCATATTTTCAATATGTTTTTCTAAGTTTACTATTCCAGTTTTTAAAGCATTTAAATTCTCTTCTGAAAGACTTGCTTTATTTACCCCACCGTTATATTTTAAAGCTCTTATAGTTGCCACTAATACGATTGCATCAGGCTTTAATTTACTTTGTCTACATTTGATATCTAAGAATTTTTCTGCTCCTAAGTCTGCACCAAATCCTGCTTCTGTTACTACGATATCTGATAATTTTAAAGCCAATTTTGTAGCTCTTACACTATTACAACCATGTGCAATATTAGCAAATGGTCCGCCATGCATAATGGCAGGCGTATGTTCTAAGGTTTGAACCAAATTAGGTTTAATGGCATCTTTCAGTAACACAGATAAAGCACCTGTAATATTTAAGTCATTTACAGTAACAGGTTGACCTTTAAAATTATAAGCAATTATAATCTTACTTAATCTTTCTCTTAAATCATTGATATCTTCTGCAAGACATAGTATGGCCATTATTTCAGATGCTACTGTAATAATAAAACCGTCTTCTCTAGGGACACCTTGCATTTTCCCACCAAGACCAATTACAATATTTCTAAGGGCCCTGTCATTCATGTCCATGACTCTTTTCCAAACAATTTGCCTTGTATCAATTTCTAATAAATTCCCTTGTTGCAAATGATTATCCAGAATTGCAGATACTAAGTTGTGGGCACTGGTTACGGCATGTATATCCCCTGTAAAATGAAGATTAATATCTTCCATAGGAACGACTTGTGCATATCCGCCCCCTGCAGCACCACCCTTTATTCCCATACAAGGTCCTAATGAAGGTTCTCTAAGGGCTATAATAGCCTTTTGGCCTAGTTTACCTAAAGCTTGTCCTAATCCTACAGTAGTGGTTGTTTTTCCCTCACCTGCAGGTGTCGGATTGATTGCTGTTACAAGTACCAATTTGCCGTTTTTATTGTCTCCCACTTTGTCCCAAATTGAATCTGCAAATTTGGCTTTATATTTTCCATATAGCTCTAAATCATCATAGTCTACACCAATTGATTTAGCTACCTCTTCTATTAAATTTAATTTTGCCTCTTGTGCAATTGTAATATCATTTTTCATGTTTATGAACCTCCTAGAGTATTTGCTTATTTAATTGTACTTCTCTTTACTTTAATCCCCTACACTAAGGTCTTGAGGTACTTTAACTAAGCTTCAAGTTACCTTTATTATATCAGATTATATATATAAGCAATATTAATATTACTTAATAATATATTTAGCACAGCTAATAACTATTTTTTTCTAATAGGATTCATTGTTTGAATTAATATCTGCCATAGATTTTAACACTTTTCTTGGTTTAGAACCTTCATCTGGACCAACAATACCCGCTTCATGTAATTGATCCATTAATCTAGATGCTCTATTAAAACCTATTCTAAAAATTCTTTGAAACATAGATATAGATGCTTTTTCTTTTTCAGCAACAAGTTTTACTGCCTCATCAAAAAATTCGTCTTTTTCTTCTGCTGTATAACTTTGTTCAACTGTTGCGCTTGATATCTTTTCTATAACCTGTTCGTTATAATTGGCATCTTCTTGATTATTTTTAACAAATTCAACAATATTACTCACTTCTTTATCTGATATAAAAGCACCTTGGATTCTAAGTGGCTTTGTATAGCCTACTGGATAAAACAACATATCTCCTTTACCAAGGAGTTTTTCTGCTCCATTCATATCAATAATTGTTCTTGAATCCGTTCCTGATGACACAGAAAATGCTATTCTTGATGGTATATTAGCTTTAATGACGCCAGTAATGACATTTACAGATGGTCTTTGGGTAGCAATAACCAAATGAATACCTGCAGCCCTTGCCATTTGAGCCAAACGACAAATAGCATCTTCTACTTCTCCTGGTGCAACCATCATAAGATCCGCTAACTCATCTACAATAATTACAATTTTAGGCAATTCATTTTCATCTTCCATCTCTCTAACTTTTTCATTATAGCCATTTAAATCACGAACATTATATTCAGCAAACTTTTTATATCGATCTGTCATTTCTGCAACAGCCCAATTTAAAGCAGAAGATGCTTTTTTGGGATCTGTTACTACTGGTATTAACAGGTGTGGTATACCATTATACACACTTAATTCAACCATTTTAGGGTCTATCATAATCAATTTTACATCAGATGGTTTTGCTTTATAAATAATACTTGTAATTAATGTATTGATACAAACACTTTTCCCAGATCCAGTAGCCCCTGCCACAAGTAGATGTGGCATTTTTCCAATATCAGCAATTACGACTTTTCCAGCAATATCCTTACCAACAGAAAAAGCTAAACTTGAAGGGTATTTATCAAAATCATCTGTTTCAATTAAATCCCTAAGAAGTACCGGTTGATTATCCACATTAGGCACTTCAATACCAATAGCCGCTTTTCCTGGAATTGGTGCTTCTATTCTTAAATCCGATGCTGCTAAGTTAAGTTTAATATCGTCCATTAAGCTTACAATTCTACTAACCTTTACCCCTTGTTCTGGTTGTAATTCATATCGGGTTACCGTAGGACCACAACTTACATTTAAGATATTAACTTTTACGCCAAAGTTCTCAAGGGTTTGCTGTAGTTTATTTGCATTATCTATAATCAATTGTTTAGAATTACCAGTTTTATTGATTTTACCTTTTTGCAACAGTTCAATAGGAGGAAACTCATAGTTATAATCTCCTACAATGTTTTCTTTAGATATCTCTAGGGTTGTTGTTGCTGTCTCTTCTTTTTTTGTTCCTTCAGCTTTATTAGCTTCAACAGCACTTACTTCCTCCATAGGCATTGTCAGTTGTTCTATGTTTTCTGGCATAGTTACTCGCTCCAACATATTTGACTGATCTAAAGAGGCATAAGACAATTCTTTTTTGTTTTTTTTCTCTTCTTCATTACTATCTCCATCTACTTCTTGATAATGTTCTATGGTAAATGATTTTTTTTCTTTGTTTTCTTCTTTTTTAATCTTATTATTTTTAACTTGTTTGTTCAAATAATTATAGATAGATTTACTTACTTTATTCACTAATTTTACAAAAGACTTTTCCGTTAATAGAATCATTAATACAATAACCATACAACTTAAAACAATATATGTACCCCATCTACCAAAAAGCAAAATCATCATTTGCCCTATCATTCCACCTATTAAACCTCCACCTTCTTTTGTAGAAGATGAATAAGTAAAGTGGTCATATATGTTTCTAAATGTTTCGATTTCAATACCTTGAGTGATTTGCATAAATATGGTTACGACTAACAATAATAGTGATGAAAAAATCACTTTTCTTTTGGCCAATTGACTAGATTTATTAGCTAGTTTAAATATGGTTATAAAAATTAGATAAAAAGGTATTATATAAGCAGTAAAGCCAATCAAGCCAAAAATCACTTTATTAATCGCATTACCTACAACGCCAGCCCTTATTGTGTATATACTTATAAACAACAATAAGGCAATTGCTATCACAATTACGAGAGTGATTTCATCACTAAATATACTTTTTTCTTTTTTGTCTTTTTTAACTTTAGAACCTTTGGAACCTTTAGAAACAATTTGCTTCTTTATAGGTTTCTTTTTCACTGGTTTTTTCTGCATTAAAATGCCTCCTGTTATCTAATGACACTACTAATTATAGAAACAATCCCTACAACAACACAATAATAAGCAAAGTAGTGTAATTTTTTATTTCTAAGCAATATGATTAGAGTTTTAATACATATAAATCCTACTACCGCTGATGCTAAGGTACCTAATAAATAAGGTGCAGAGACCATATTATCAAAAGACTCGGTAACATCTCTTAATTCAAGTAATGTAGCACCTAGTACTGGGGGTATGGACATAATAAATGAAAATTTTATAGCAAAACCTTTGTCTAATCCATTTAATAATCCACCAACGATTGTTGATCCTGATCTTGATATGCCAGGGATTATAGCTAAACCTTGAAACAATCCTAAAACAAAAGCGTTTTTATATGTGGTCGTTTCTTCTGTTTTTTTCCCAACTTTAATTTTATCTGTTATGTATAATAGGGTTGCTGTTACCAGTAAAGCAATACCAACAACGAGCAAATTATTAAACAATCTATCCATATGATCTTTCATAAACAAACCAGCGATAGCTGTCGGGATAGTTGCAACCATAACCAACATTACAAATCTTCTATAAGGTGTATCAATGACTTTTCTATACTCTGGTTTTTTATTGGTTAATAGTCCCATGCCACTTTTAAATACATTAATTGTAAAATCTCTAACAATACATAAACCCTCAATAAACAACTGAATAATATCTTTATAGTAAACAGCAAATATCGCTAATAAAGTTCCTAAATGAACCATTACTTCAAATAAAATTCCCTCTGCCAAATCAAGTCCTAGTAAATTTCTTGCAAGGGCCAAATGTCCTGAACTACTTACAGGTAAAAATTCTGTAATACCCTGTACTATCCCCATTATTATTCCTTCTAATATACTCATCCTTTTATTTCCTCCTTTATCTATCTGGAATTATTGTACCTTTTTTACGGTATTTATTCAAGTTAGTTATACTATATTTATGGAATTTTTTAGGCATCACAAGTTAATTTAGCTTTGCATATAAAAAAAGAAAGCCTTACTTTTATTAAATAAGGTTTTCTTTACTTGATTTTTATTTTTCATTCATTAACTGGTTCATTCTTAATTCATTAAGCATTGCACCTGGTTGCAACTCTTTGTCCAAATAAGCAGCTGGATCAGTTGATATTATTCTATCAACTCTATAAGCGCTTCCTACTTTGCACACTTGTAATGTACAATTTTTTAGTGCAAATTCGTCGTATTGGTATTCTGTTTCCTCTTCTTTGTTTTTAAAAATATCTTCATCTGGAATAATTGTATATAACATTATATGACTTCCTTCCCATACCTAATTCATTGGGTTTTGATTGGGAGTTGGTTGAATCGCTGGGTTAATACTTGGGTTAATTGCTGGATTAATTGTCTCTGGAGCAATATTATTTATTGGATTTTGTTCATTGGTATTTTTTTTGACTTCAATAAATTCATAAAGCTTTGCTATGGCTTCATTAATGCCACCTATTTCGTTTATTAACCCTTCCCCTACTGCCTCTTTGCCCACTAAAATAGATCCTACATCTTTAGCCAATTGTCCAGTGTCTAACATCAAGTGTTTAAGCCTATCTTTTGAAATACTAGAATTTCTAGTAATAAATTCTAATATTCTTTCTTGCATTTTCTCAAAATACTCAAATGTTTGTGATATACCAATAACTGTTCCGCTCATTCTTACTGGGTGAATAATCATTGTTGCTGAAGGTACAATAAAACAGTAGTCTGCAGATACGGCTAATGGTACACCTATGGAGTGGCTTCCTCCTAAAACTAATGAAACAGTAGGTTTGCTAAGAGATGCTATCATTTCACTTATTGCTAAGCCAGCTTCTACATCGCCACCTACTGTATTTAATAGAATTAACAAACCTTCTATCTCTTCATTATCTTCTATGGATGCCAATTGTGGAAGTACATGCTCATATTTTGTTGTTTTATTCTGTTGAGGCAATGTCATATGTCCTTCTATTTGACCAACTATTGTTAATAAGTGTATTTTACTTTGTTTTACTTGATTTTCTAATGTTACCTGGCCAAATTCTTTTATTTGCTCACTTTGTATTTCATCTTTACTCTGTTGGTTTTTCATAATACGCCACCTTTTTATTTCACATTATCTATTAAAATGCAAAACTCCTTTTTCTAGTAGTATTATGCGAAGTCCTATAGAATTTAATTCACTCTAAAAACTAAAAATTAAACCTTTCTTACAAAGGGTTTAATTTTTTTCTAACTATTGTTCATATGTGATAATGACAGGTTGTAATTGTCTATCTTCAAGAGCTTCTAATATTGTTTCTGGTAATTTATTTAAATCCGCTACTAAGGAGCGTGGTTTTTTTCTATAATTATCTTGACCAAATGGAACAAAAAATAATCCCCTTGTGTTCATTAATGTTCCTAAATTTTTTAAATTTAATCCTAAACCATCGTTTGTAGAAATGGCAAGTACTACTGGCATACTATTTCTAAGAGTTGCTTTTATAGCCATCAAAGCAGCTGTATCTGTAATGGCATTTGCTAATTTTGCCATTGTATTGCCTGTACATGGTGCTACTACCAACATATCATATGGTTTGTTTGGACCTATCAATTCAGTTTCATTTATTTTTGTTTGGATTTCATTACCTGTGATCTCTCTAAATTTATTCATATTGTCTTCTGCCGTTCCAAATCTAGTATCCATAGAGATAGAGTTCTCTGACATAATTGGAAAAATAGTAGCACCCATCTCAATTAACCTTTTCATTTCTTCGAATATTTGTGGTATGGTACAAAAAGAGCCTGTGATTACAAATCCTATTTTAATGTTTTCAAATACTTTCATTATTCTTCCCTCCTCTAGATTGATTGCCAAGAATCATTTAACATTTCTAATGATGTTTTTATCTGTTAGTGTTTTATAAATGATTTCTGCTGCTGATTTGGGAGAATATTTTCCTGGGATACCTCTGGCATTTATTATTTTTGTTTTATTTATGATTTGATTATCCAACTGATTTGCAATATCAACAACTATTTGAGCTCTATTAATATGAGTAAAGTCAATATTCTTAACCAACCCTGCTGGAACAGTATTTATAATAAAATCAAACTCCCCTATATAATCATTTAATTCTATTTCTTCAATATTTAATGTGTTTAATCCCTTTATATTAGCCAAAGCCAATTGTGATTTATTTCTAGCACCAATAGTTACTGATGATCCCATTGCTTTTAATAAATCTCCTTGGGTTATACCACATTTACCAAATCCAAGAATTAAACTTTTACTGCCATAAATAGTAATTTCTGATCCCTGCATTAATAATTCAATAACCCCTTCTGCAGTAGGAATTGAATTATAAACTTCAAAGGCATCATCCTCCATTAACTCCACCAAAACCCCTTGATTCTTCTCAATAAACCCTTTAAACTCTTTGGTAAAAGCACCTCCAACAATGGTTTTATCGGAGAAATCTTTTTTATAAACATCCTCTAAAAACACATCTTCATTAGCAAAGGGTGCATAAATATCATTTTTATTTTTAGAAAATGGTATAGGAAAAATAATCGTATTGCTACAGTCAATAGCAACATCAAGATTATTGGTTTTGTGTATGGAAGGCAATAAATCTTTATGTTTATTCCCAAACACTAGTACATTTAATGAATCACTTAATTTATTTGCCAAATGAACAAGGCGTAAATCGCCACCTATAATTGAGATATTTCCACTTTTCGCCATAAAAACACCAGTGTTCTGTTTTAGTAATAAGATATGTTGGTACAAATTAAGTTGTGACTACTCACCCTTGACTTTATTTCTTCATCTCTCTAAAGAACTGATAATAGTTCTTTTCACGAACCGCCTCAGTTTATTGGAGGCCTATATTATAAATTTGGCGTCGACCCGTCGCAAGAGAAAGGCAGCCAAATTTATAATATAGGCCTTCAATAAACCCACAACATTTAACATATAAAACACTAACTCCAAGCTAATAGTAGCTTATAAAAACACAAAAAAAAGCAACAGTACATACTCATATACTATTGCTTTTTAGAGCTAAAGGTTACACTCCCGTATGTCCAAAACCACCTGAACCTCTTCCAGTTTCCTCCAGTTCAGTAGTCACTTCCCACTCTATCTGTTCAATCTTATTAATAACCATCTGAGCAATTCTTTCCCCACGTTTAATAATAAAATCCTCATCACCAAAATTAATCATAATCACTTTAATTTCACCACGATAATCTGCATCAATGGTGCCTGGCGTATTCACAAGACTTATCCCATGTTTTAATGCCAAACCACTTCTTGGTCTAATTTGAGCTTCATACCCATCTGGCAATGCAATTTTAATTCCAGTAGAGATCAATTTAATTTTACCTTTTTCTATGATTTCATCATTAACAACATTAGCATATAAATCCATGCCTGCCGCTTGTTCACTCATGTATTTAGGTAAAATTAAATCTTTTGCTTCTTCTAATTGTTGTATTCTAACTTTTATTCTTTTTCCCATAACTCTTTTATCCTCCCAATATCTAAATTATTGATCCTTCCTACTAATGAAAGGCTTAATTTATCATATTGTAGTATTTTATCTGTCAACACTTTGAAATCATCAAGGGTTACGCTATTAAGCTTCTCTATAATCTCATCTTGAGTTTTTACTCTTCCTAATAATATTATAGATTTTCCATTACTACTCATTTTACTATTGGTACTTTCTAATCCTATGATATAATTGCTTTTTAACTGTTCTTTTATTTTATTGAGTTCTTCTTCTGTAATCAAGTTTTCTCTTAACTTCTTAATTTCTTCTTTTATTTGAACAAAGACTTCTTCAACATATATAGGATTTGATGCTGCATAAATATATAATAATCCTGTATACTTATATGTGCTTGTATAAGAGTAAATTGAATAAGCTAGACCTTTTTCCTCTCTAATAGATTGAAATAATCTAGAATTCATTCCACCACCTAAAACCGTATTTAAAATAGCTAATGTATATAAATCTTTTGATAAGTAATCAATCCCAGGAAATCCTAGACACAGATGAGCTTGTTCAATATCTTTGTCTTTGTAAATAAAACTTTTATTGTATTCAGGATTGTATACCATTTCATTTTCAATATCACTTGGGATGTCTTTAAAGATTTCATTTAGAGCATTCATTATTTTAGTTTCTTCAAAATTACCTGCTACAGAGATCACAATATTTTGACCATAATAATTCTCATTAAAGTACTTTAACAGTTCATCTCTTTTTATTTTTTTTATGTTTTCTTTTGTTCCTAATATATTATAGCCTAAAGATTGACCTTGCCAAACATTCTGTTGAAATAGGTCGTGTGCAATATCTTCTGGACTATCTTCATACATATCAATTTCATCAAGTATCACTGTATGTTCTTTTTCAATATCTTCATCAGCAAATAAAGAATTTTGTAACATATCACCTAATATCTCCATAGCAATTTCTATATGTTCATCTAATGTTTGAGCATAATAACAAGTATATTCTTTTGCCGTGAAGGCATTAAGATGGCCACCTATAGCTGACATATCTTCTGCTATTTGTTTAGCAGTTCTATTTTTCGTTCCTTTAAACAGCATATGTTCAATAAAATGAGATATTCCATTATTCTCTAAATCTTCAAATACAGAACCTGTTCTAACCCAAACACCAACTGCCACAGAACGTACTGAATCCATTTTTTCTAATACAACTTTTATACCATTATCCAATGTATTTGTATTTATCATGTAAGCACCTCACTACAGTTTTTATCATCTACGCTTTTCTCATTTTTGAGAAACACCATTCTATTGATCATTGTTCTAAAATAGGAAAATGGCTTTTTCCCTAACATATAAAAACTTCTAATAATATAAGAAAACACAAACCTTAAAAGGTTTATGTTTTAGTATTTTACTCTGCATCATATTTTATTAAATTAATTCTTCCTTGGCCATCAATTTCTGCAACTTTTACTGTAATGACATCTCCAACTGAAACCACATCTTCAACATTTTCAACTCTCTCTTTTGAAAGTTTTGAGATATGAACAAGACCTTCTTTTCCTGGTGCTAATTCAACAAAAGCACCAAACTTCATAATCTTTGTCACTTTACCCGTATAAATTTGTCCTGCTTCTATTGTTTTTGTAATGGATTCAATAATTTCTAATGCTCGTTTAGCCATATCGGAATCTGGACCACAAATAAATACTCTTCCATCGTCTTCAATATCTATCTTAACTTTAGTTTCATCAATGATCTTATTGATTGTTTTTCCTCTTGGTCCTATAAGTTCACTGATTTTCTCTGGGTCTATTTTAATCTGAATAATTTGTGGTGCATATGGTGATAATTCTTTTCTAGGCTCTGAAATACATTTTAACATAACTTCATCAAGAATATACATTCTTGCTCTATTGGTTTGTTTAATAGATTCTCTTATGATTTCTCTTGTTAATCCTAAGATTTTCATATCTAATTGGATTGCTGTAATCCCTTTATGACTTCCTGCTACTTTAAAGTCCATATCTCCAAAAAAGTCTTCTAACCCTTGAATATCTGTTAGTAATACATAATCATCATCTGTATCACCTGTTACAAGACCTACTGAAATACCTGCAACAGCAGATTTTATTGGCACACCTGCAGCCATAAGTGCTAATGTAGAGGCACAGATACTTGCCTGAGATGTAGATCCATTAGAGCTTAGAATTTCAGAAACAAGTCTAATAGCATATGGGAATTCTTCTTCTGAAGGAATAACAGGTAATAAGGCTTTTTCCCCTAAAGCACCATGTCCAATTTCTCTTCTACCTGGTCCTCTTGATGGTCTTGCTTCTCCAACTGAGTACGCTGGGAAGTTATAGTGATGCATATAACGTTTGCTATCTTCTAATTCATCTAAGCCATCAATGACTTGAACATCTCCTAATGCACCTAAGGTAGCAACAGTTAATGCTTGTGTTTGACCTCTTGAGAATAAACCTGAACCATGTGTTTTTGGTAATATATCTACTTCTGCTGTTAATTTTCTTATTTCTTCTAAAGAACGTCCATCAGGGCGTTTGTGATCTTTTAATATCATTCTTCTAACTGTTTCTTTTTCGAACTTGTAAATTGCAGCACCAATGTATTGTGACCACTCTTCATTAGTTTGTTCAAAGTGACTTTTTACTTCATCTTTTAAAGCTGTCATTTGTTCATCTCTTACTTGCTTTATATCCGTAAATACAGCCGTTTCCATTCTTTCATCAGTAATATACTCTTTTACTGCTTGATATATTTCTGTTGGTAATGATGAACTTGGATACTCATGTTTTGGTTTTCCAACTTCTTTTACAATACCTTCTATGAATTCTACGATTTGTTTGTTAACATCGTCCCCTCTAAATATTGCTTCTAAAACAATATCATCTGGTACTTCATTGGCATTTGCTTCAATCATCATTACTTTGTCTTTAATAGATGCTACTGTTACAGCCATAGTAGATTTTTCTCTTTGAGCTGAAGTAGGGTTAATAACATATTCTCCATCTACATAACCCACAATTGTTGATCCTAATGGTCCATTAAAAGGAATATCTGATATAGATACTGCTATTGATGAACCAATCATAGCTGTTACTTCAGGACTAGCATCTTGATCTACAGATAATACCGCATTCACCACTGCTACATCATTTCTATAATCCTCTGGAAACAATGGTCTTAAGGGTCTATCAATAACCCTAGATGTAAGAACTGCATTCTCAGAAGGTCTACCTTCTCTTTTAATGAATCCTCCTGGAATCTTTCCTACTGAATAAAATCTTTCCTCATAATCCACACTTAAAGGGAAAAAATCAATGCCCTCTCTTGGTTTTGTTGAAGCTGTTGCAGTAGATAAAACCACTGTATCGCCATATTTTACAAGTGCTGCCCCATTTGCTTGTTCAGCTACTTTTCCTATCTCAACTGTTAATGTTTTTCCTGCTAACTCCATTGAATAAGTTTTTATCATATAAATCTCCTTTCTTGTTATCTTTTGTATTATTTTATTTTAATTCAAATCGCGTTATAGAGTTAAATTTAAAAGTATCATCTTTAAATAATATCTCCACTTTTACTTTAAAAATTATCAATCTAATATACAAAAATTGGAAGAATTAAAAAAGGTAAATAAATTACTTCGTCATGTAACGAAGCATTATCATAATTTTACAAGAAAGGATTTTTTCACTATGTTTATTCAAGAAATACAAAATGTACAAATTCATTTTATATTTCTTGAACAAACATTTTAGCTACTATTCCCAACCTATAAAATTATAGAGCGGATTCCTCCGCTCTCCAATTTATTATCTTCTTAATCCAAGTTTTGCTATTAAAGCACGGTATGCTTCAATATCGTTGTTCATAAGATATTTAAGTAAACCTCTTCTTTGACCAACCATTTTTAAAAGACCTCTTCTTGAATGATGATCTTTTTTGTGTGTTTTTAAATGCTCAGTTAATTGAGTAATTCTTTCTGTTAATAAAGCGATTTGAACTTCTGGTGAACCAGTGTCTCCCTCAGTTCTTCCAAATTCTTTCATGATTTCTTGTTTTCTTAATTTATCCATGTTAATCCTCCTAAAAGTATATTCACCTTATGCTAAGAAATGGGCGGAGATTCCTATTTCTGGGCATAGGCATTAATTTTTTACACTTTATTATATCATATGCAATTTTATTTGTAAACCAAATATGAAAGTCTAATCTGCAAACTTGCTTGCAAGGATTTGGAGATTAGACTTTCATTGAAACCTTGTGCCTGTAGCGTAGCGAAAGGCATGTTACAAGGTTGATATGAAAATATGATTTTCAAACTTGCTTGCAAGGATTTGGAGATTAGACTTTCATTGAAACCTTGTGCTGTAGCGTAGCGAAAGGCATGTTACAAGGTTGATATGAAAATATGATTTTCAAACTTGCTTGCAAGGATTTGGAGATTAGACTTTCATTGAAACCTTGTGCGTAGCGTAGCGAAAGGCATGTTACAAGGTTGATATGAAAATATGATTTTCAAACTTGCTTGCAAGGATTTGGAGATTAGACTTTCATTGAAACCTTGTGCCTGTAGCGTAGCGAAAGGCATGTTACAAGGCTTATCTAAACCTTCAAGTTTACACAGTGCTTTTCAGATAATTTTTAGCTTCTAAAATGTCTTTTACAATTTGGTTTTGTAACGTTTCAAACGAATCAAATTTTTGTTCTTCTCTCAAATACTTAAGCAATTCAACTTCTATAGTATGTCCATATAATTCTAAACTTATATCATATATATAAGTTTCCACTGTTCTATTTTTACCTTCACTATCTACAGTTGGATTAACCCCAATATTGGTAATACTATTATACCAAGTGTTGTCTATTCTTGTTCGAGTTGCATAGACTCCATTTGGTGGCAAAAGCTTATCTTTCTTGGTAACAAGGTTTGCTGTTGGAAACCCTAGTTTCCTTCCGATTTTCTTACCGTGATCTACTTTTCCAATAATCCTAAAAGATTCACCTAATAATTCTTTTGCCTTTTCCATATCCCCTTCTTTTATTGTTTCTCTTATCAGAGAGCTGCTAATAGCTATACCATTAATCTTCTTTTTTTCAATGATTTTAATTTCATAGCCATATGTAGAAGCATAGTTTTTTAAGAAATTGATATCCCCTTGCCTTTTATGACCAAACCTATAATCATTACCAACAACAATTAGTTTAGCATCTAATTGTTTGATTAATATTTCTTCAATAAAATTCAAAGGTGACATATGAAGGGTTTCTTCGTTAAAAGGATATTCAATTAAAACATCTATGCCTAATCTATCAAACTTGTTAGCTCTTTCTTCACCAACAAGAATAAGTTCTACTGGTTTTTTAGATGCAATAATATAACTTGGATGTGGATTGAATGTAAAGGCAACAGAAGTTAATCCCTCTTTTTTACCTTCTAGAACTTCCTTTAAGAGAAGTTGATGGCCTTTATGAATACCATCAAAATTACCAAGAGCTACTGCTGTATCTTTGAAGTTAAACTTTTTTTCTTTAACTATGTAGTTCATGTTATCACCTCAAAGAAATATTTTTATAGGCTTTAAAACTTTTTCATCTACAATATATTGGTACAAACCTATAAACTGATTGTTTTCATCATAAACTCTAATTATTTCATCAGGTTCCATAGTTATAGTAAGATTTAATTTATGGATATCTAATTTGTTACCATTGTATAAGTATTTGTATTGATCTTCTTTTACAATTGTAGAATTATATTCTTTAAATAAATCCTGAACAGGATATATATAGTCTTCTAGCTCATTATTGCTCATTAATATATCGATTTGATCAAGTGTAATACTTTGATCCACATTAAAAATACCTACTTCTGTTCTTTTCAGTGCCATCATATGACCACCACATCCTAATTTTTGTCCAATATCATGACATAGGGTTCTAATGTATGTGCCTTTTGAACATTTAACAACCATTTTAATTTCACTAGGCTTTATGTCTAGGACATTTATATAATGGATGAATATAGTCCTTGATTTTCTCTCTATTTCTATTCCTTCTCTTGCTAGTTCGTAGAGTTTTTTCCCTTTAACTTTAAGGGCTGAGTACATAGGTGGTATTTGATGATATTCTCCAATAAAGCTTTTAATCACTTCTTCTATTTGCTCCTGAGTTACTTCTATGGCTTTTTCTTCTAATATTCTACCTGTATGATCTTGGGTATCTGTTGTGATGCCCAGCTTTAACACAGCTTCATAAACTTTGTCTGTATCCGTTAATAGACCACTTACCTTAGTCCCTTTACCTAAGCATATAGGAAGAACCCCTTCTGCTTCAGGGTCTAAGGTTCCTGTATGACCTATTTTTCTTTGATTTAATATTCTTCTTAACTTGGCCACTACATCGTGGGATGTGTATCCTTTTTCTTTGTATACATTAATAATACCATTAATCAAATTTTATCACCCTTAAAGGATTTGTTGTTGAATCAGTTCAAGTATTTCATCTATAATTTTATTATAATCTCCTGTAATAGAACATCCAGCTGCTTTCGTATGCCCGCCACCATTAAATGCCATAGCAATTTTACATACATCAATTTTATCATTAGCTCTAAAACTTATTTTGAATGTACTATCTACAGTCTCATATAAGAAAAAAGCTACCATAACACCTTTTGTAACCCTTAAAGCATCAATAATTCCATCTGTATCTTTAAATGAACCATTATGCTTATTAAAATCCTCTGATTTTAGATAGGCGTAAATGCATTTACCACCAAAAGCTAATGATGCGTTCATTAAAGCTGCACCTAGTAATTTATTCTGTATATAGGTTTTTTCATTAAAAAGGAGATCAATAATATTTGAAAAATTAAATTGATACTCAATAAGATTACCTATAATTTCAAGGGTTTTTTTAGTTGTATTGCTATGCTTTAATCCACCTGTGTCAAATATTATACCAGTATACAATGCTTCCGCTATTTCTTTATTAATACAATCCTTTTCTATTAGGTCATATACCATTTCTGATGTTGAACTAGCATTTAATACATAATTTTCATTAGCAAATTTGGTATTGCTAATATGATGGTCAATATTAAAGGTTAAAGAAGCATTTTCAAAAATTTGAACTGCTTCTCCTAACCTTTCCTTATCTCCACAATCTAAGGCAATAAACAAATCATACTCATCTTTATCTATATTAGAAATAATCAATTCTTGACCCTTTAAAAAAGAATAGGTATCTGGCATGAATTCAATAAAAACATTAACTAATTTATCTGGATACACTTTTTTAATATACTGACCTAGAGCTAGAGATGAACCTATACTATCTCCATCAGGGTTCATATGTCCAGATAATATAATCTTATTACTGTTCTTAATAGCATCTAAGATTTTTTTTTTCAAAAGAATCACCTATTCGCTTTTTTTGTTTAAGTCATCTATTAGCTTAGACATATAAACACTTCGCTCAATAGAATCATCATTTACAAATTTAATTTCTGGTGTATTTCTTAAATTAATACGCTTTGCAATTTCTGTTCTAATAAAGGATGAGGCACTATTTAATCCTTTTATTGAATCATTCTGTTCAGTTTCATTGCCTAAGACACTAATAAATACTTTACAGTGCTTTAAATCACTAGTTGTATTAACATCAACTACTGAAGTCATAAGGTGTATTCTTGGGTCTTTTAATTGGTTTTGAATAATTGAACTGAGTTCCTTTTTAATTTCTTCATTAATTCTAATCATTCTTGATGAAGTTTTTTTCATGTTTTCCACCACCCAAATTTATTTTCTTGGTATTTCTTCCATGATAAATGCTTCTACTATGTCATTTTCTTTTAAATCGTTGAATTTCTCTAACATAATACCACATTCATATCCTGTATTAACTTCTTTTGCATCGTCTTTGAATCTTTTTAATGATGCCAATTGTCCTTCATAAATAACAATGCCGTCTCTTACAAGTCTTACACCTGCATTACGAACAAGTTTTCCATCTTGTACATACGCACCACCAATAGTACCTACACCAGATACTTTGAAGGTGTCTCTTATTTGAGCATGACCTATTATTTTCTCTGCAAATTCAGGATCTAACATACCTTTCATTGCAGCTTCAATGTCTTCAATTGCATTGTATATAATTCTGTATAATCTGATATCAATTTTCTCTCTATCTGCAACAGTCTTAGCACTTGTCTCTGGTCTTACGTTAAATCCTATTATAATAGCATTTGAAGCAGATGCTAATAATACGTCAGACTCTGTTACTGCACCTACACCACCATGAATTATTTTAATAACAACTTCGTCATTAGATAACTTTTGAAGGCTTTGTCTAACTGCTTCAACGGACCCTTGTACGTCTGCTTTAACAACTATATTTAATTCTTTAACTTTACCAGCTTGAATTTGGCTAAATAAGTCATCTAATGTTACTTTAGTGGCAGTATTTTGTATTAAATCTACTCTTCCTTTTTCAATTACTTTTTCAGCAACTTGGCGAGCTTCTCTATCGCTTTTTGCCATATAGAAAGGTTCCCCTGCAAAAGGCACTTCATTAAGACCTAATATTTCTACTGGCTTTGATGGTCCTGCTTCTTTTACTCTTCTACCTTTATCGTCCATCATTGCTCTTACTTTTCCATATGCACTACCTGCAACAATAGGATCTCCAACTCTTAATGTACCATTTTGAACCAATACAGTAGCAACTGGACCTCTACCTTTATCTAACTGAGCTTCAATGATAATTCCTCTAGCATTACGCTTTGGATTAGCTTTTAGTTCTGTCATTTCTGAAACAATAAGGACCATTTCTAATAATGTATCAATACCTGTTCCATCAATAGCTGAAACTGGCACAGCTATAGTCTCTCCGCCCCAATCTTCTACAACTAAACCATACTCTACAAGTTCTTGTTTTACGCGATCTGGATTAGCCCCTGGTTTATCAATTTTATTAATTGCTACAATTATTTCTACCCCTGCTGCTTTAGCATGGTTAATGGCTTCAATTGTTTGTGGCATAACACCATCATCTGCTGCTACAACAAGTATAGCTATATCTGTTGCCATAGCACCACGCATTCTCATTGCAGTGAACGCCTCATGTCCTGGTGTATCTAAAAATGTAATTTTGTTCCCATTAGATTCTACTACTGAAGCTCCAATATGTTGAGTTATTCCACCTGCTTCTCTAGAAGTAACATTGGTTTTTCTAATAGCATCCAGTAAAGAAGTTTTACCATGGTCAACATGCCCCATTACAACAACGATTGGTGGACGTGTTTTTAAATCCTTAGACTCACTAGGCGCTTCTTTAAAGAATTCTTCTAATATATCTACTTCATCTTCTTTTTCAACTAATATACCATATTTTTCTGCAATTTCTGTTGCTGTGTCAAAGTTTACTTCTTGATTGATATTAGCCATAATACCCATCAACATAAGTTCTTTAATGATTTCTGTGCTTCTTACTTCTAATTTTTCTGCTAACTCTTTAATAACAATTTTCTCTTGAACTTTTATTATGCCTGAATAGTCTTGAGTTGATTCTTCTACCTCTTCAACTTCATTTGCTACTTCTAATGCTTTCACTTGATTATCTTCTTTGATCTCTGCGATTTCTACCTTATTCTCTTCTTTCACTGAATCCTCTTTTCCGTAGTATTCCATTAATATGTTAATTTCTTCATCACTTAATGTACTCATATGACTTTGAACTTCAATGTCAAATTCCGTTAACGTAGTTATTAATTCTTTACTGGTTTTTCCTAATTGTTTGGCAATTTCATATACACGCACTTTTGACATGCTAACACCTCCATTTTTATTCCTGAGCCTTTACATAACTTTAAGGAACATATGTATAGCTCAATTCAGCAAATCTAGTTGTTTTTTTATGGCTTCACAAAAACCTTTATCTAGTACTGCTATTGAAGCACGGTAGGGTTTTCCAATGGCATGCCCTAATGAATCTTTATCACTATAAAAATACAAAGGGATATTTTTAGTATTACATTGATTTGTAAAAAGCTTTTTAGTATTAGCTGAAGCATCGTTAGCTACAATGACTAATAATGCTTTCTTCTCCCTAATAGCAGCTTCTGTTAAGGATTCTCCACTTGTTAGACTTCCTGATTTCATCATTAATCCTAACAGTGATAAAATTTTATTATTTTTCAAAACTTGACAATTCCTCCTTAAGTTCATTATAAACTTCTGCTGGAATACTTGTTTTAAATGATCTGTCCAGGCCTTTATTTTTAATAGCTAAGTTCAAGCAATCTGCACTATGGCAAATATATGCGCCTCTTCCGTTTTTCTTACCTGTGGTATCAATGACAAAGGTTTCTTCAGGTGTTTTCACTACCCGAATTAGCTCCCTTTTGTCTTTCATTGAATTACAACCCGTACATTTTCTTAAAGGTGTTTTTCTTTTAATCACTATTATCACTCCTTTAAGTTGAAGTCATTATTCTTCATCATCTTCTATAAAATTAATTTCATTAGCTTGTGATTCACTTTTAATATCAATCTTAAAGCCAGTTAATCTAGCCGCTAATCTTGCATTTTGACCTTGTTTTCCAATAGCAAGAGACAATTGGTAATCTGGGACAACAACTTTTGCTGTTTTTTCTTCTTCATTCACTCTTACTTTAACCACTTTAGCTGGACTTAAAGCATTTTCAATGTATGTAATTGGATTTTCACTCCAATTTACAATATCAATCTTTTCGCCTCTTAATTCTGTAACAATTACATTAACCCTTGCCCCATTTTGACCTACACAAGCGCCTACTGAGTCTACATCAGAATCGTTAGAATGTACGGCTATTTTTGTTCTAGAACCTGCTTCTCTAGATATGCTTTTGATTTCAACAATACCGTCATGGATTTCAGGCACTTCTTGCTCGAAAAGACGTTTTACTAACTCTGGATGTGTTCTTGACACAAGAATCTTAGGTCCTTTTGTTGTGTCTTTAACTTCAAGGATATATACTTTAAATCTTTCATTGTTATCGTAATATTCTCCAGGAACCTGTTCCGTTTCTGCCATTGTAGCATCTACTTTCCCAAGATTAATAATGACATTTCTACCAACATATCTTTGAACAATACCAGTAATTATATCTTTTTCTTTTCCTACGTATTGATTGAATAATACTTTTCTTTCTTCTTCTCTAATTTTTTGCACAACTACTTGCTTTGCTTTTTGTGCAGCAATTCTACCGAAGTTTTTAGGCGTGATTTCAATTTGAACCACATCACCATATCCGTATCTTTGGTTAATTCTTTTTGCTTCTTCTAAATTCACTTCTACTTGTGCGTCCTCAACTTCTTCAACTACAGTTTTTTCTGCATAAACTGAAATATCCCCATGTTCTCTATCAATTTCCACTTTAATATTATGTGCTGAACCATAATGATTTTTACATGCCGTTACCAAAGAAGTTTCAATTGCTTCAATTAATACATCTTTGCAAATCCCTTTGTCTTTTTCAATTTGATCTAATGCTTCAATAAACTCAGCATTCATTTTAAAAATCCTCCTCTTATATTTACAAAAAACTTTTTGTTTTAAAATACAATTGCTAAACGTATTAAAGCAATATCAGAACGGTTAAATTCGACTAATTCATTATTATCTAATTCAACTTTAATAGTATCTTTATCATATTCTCTTAATATGCCAATAAATTCTTTTTGTTTGTCTACAGCTTTATATAATTTTAACTCGATTAATTTATCAATACTTCTTTGGAAGTCTTTTTCTTTTTTTAGTGGTCTATCTAACCCTGGAGAACTTACTTCTAAAATATATTGAACAGGAATGAATTCTTTTTCATCTAGTTTTGCTTCAAGAGCTCTACTTACAAGTTCGCAATCGTCAATAGTAATGCCTCCTTCTTTATCAATAAATGCTCTTAAATACCAATTAGAGCCTTCTTTTACGTACTCTACATCTACTAATTCAAAGTTGTTCGCCTCTATTATAGGTTCTAATAGTCCTGTTGTTTTTTCTTCAATATTATCCTTTACTGACATGCTAACTTCACCCTTTCATCAAACAGTAAAACCAAAATAAATCCCTAGCATATAAGAAGAGTGGACTTATGCCCACTCTCATTTAGTATACCCTATTTATTGTCTTTATCATTATAGCATTATACTACCATTAATGCAAGTTTTATAATCCATTTTATACTATATATACCAATTTGTATACTATTATTTTACACATAAATCATTTTTTTAGTCATTCCACCATCAATAATAAAATTTTCTCCTGTAATAAATCCACCTTTTTCAATTAAAAACAAAACCATTTCACCAATATCAAAAGGATTTCCTACTCTTCCAACAGGATGTTGACTATGATCTTCTTTGCTTAATTCTACTTGATTCATATTAATAGATTTTTTCTTATAAGATGTTACATCAATCCAACCTGGACTAATGCAATTTACTCTTATAGCCGGACCTAAACTGACTGCTAAAGCATGGGTTAATGCAACAATCCCACCTTTTGAAGCAGAATAAGCTTCCGTATTTGCTTCAGACATAAAAGCTCTAGTAGAAGCAATGTTTATAATAGATCCTTTTGAATCTCTTAATTCTTTTTCTAATAACTTAGACATTAAAAACACACTTGTTAAATTTGTTCCAATTACTTTATTCCATTCTTCTAGTGTTAGTTGAGATATGGGTTTATTTATTGAAATACCTGCATTATTAATTAAAGCTATAATATTCATTTCCTGTATTTTTAGCTCATTAATTGTTTTTGTTAATGCCGTCTCATCTATAATATCGCAGACAACACCTTTAATACTCATATTGTTTTTTTCATCGTTAAGTTGACTAACTGCTTCAAAATCATTATCTAAAGAAATAACATTGTAATTGTTTTTTGCTAGAAGTAAGGATACTGCTTTTCCTATACCTTGGGCCCCACCTGTAATAATAACTGTACTTTTCATATTTTCCTCCAGTGCTTTATCTTCTATAAAATTCTTATTGTATTTATTATACTAAATATATGATTTACATCAATCCAAATAATTAGATAATTGTATAGTATATTGTTCTTTTCTACAGGTTCTTCATACTTAATAATAACTGAACCTTGGTATAATTTTTCACCATTATTTTTTTTGTGTTTTTGAGGAAGAATTAGTCTTGCATTATGATTATCAATCTTTATGGGTATTACCTGTGGATTTTTGCCATATGGTTCTAAGGTATGAAACGCATCTGAAATAGCCACCTCATGAAGGTTGTTATCAGAACGTATTAAAGATACCTGAACAAAACCATCTTCACCTACAAATCTGTTTTCACTTGTTTCTATCCAGTTTTTTGGATATCTAAGCATCACATTGTAAGATTCATTGTAATACACATTATCTAAATTCATAAAAATCCCTTTTTTATTAATATATGTAAAATGACAGATAAATACCAACTAAATTACACATACTTATAAAATAATATTATATTTATATACTTAGATGAAAGGTGATTCAAATATGGTTCTGCATAATTATTCTTTTAAGGCAACGAATAATCAAATTCAGTTAATACTTGAATTAGATAATAGCCTTTATGAGTTTGCAAATGAATTTAACAAGTTAAAACCTGATAAAGAAAGCATTCAAGTTTTAATTAAAAAAATCAATAAATTGTATCCTAATATTAAATTTACAGCCATTAATATTATGATTGGTTCTTTATTGGTAGCTTCTATTCCCATTTATAGTCAACAAGCCCAAAGTACAAATCTCCCTATTGTGAATGAAGTGAAACAAGAAACAAATCGTTTTAATATGACCTATTTATACTTTGGTAGTATGACAACTCAATATAATTCAGTAACTAAGGCAAAAGATACTTTACAGGTCATCTCACCTAGTTATTTTGATATTGACAAAAATGGCAAACTGATGCTTAATCATAATCAATTGAATACAAATTTTATTAATGCCATGAAGGCCCACAATATTCGAGTTGTTCCATTTTTAAGCAATCATTTTGATCGTGTCGCTGGCCAACTGGCATTGCAAGATTATATAGGACTAGCCAATGAATTGGCCTATTATATAGAGTTTTATAATCTTGATGGTATTAATGTGGACATAGAAAACATTAATCATACTGAAAAAAATCAGTTTACTAATTTTATTAAATATTTAAGAGAGATTGTACCAGAACATAAAGAAGTTTCTGTAGCCGTCCCTGCTAATCCTAAAGGATGGACCCTTGGGTGGCACGGCGCTTATGATTATACTGCCCTTGCTGAGTATGCAGATTATTTAATGATTATGGCCTACGATGAACATTATTTTAGTTCTAAGCCTGGGCCAGTGGCAAGTTATTCTTTTGTTGAAGACTCTATAAAGTATGCATTAAAGTATGCACCTAAAGAAAAGATTGTATTAGGTCTTCCGTTTTACGGAAGATATTGGCTAAATGGCGGTGCTACTGGTGGTCATGGCCTTCATTTAACACAGGTAGAAAGATTAAAGGACTTGTATCCTCATAAAGTTTATTATGATCATCACTTTAAGTCTCCTATGGTAGAAATCACCGTTAGGCAAACTGATCCTGTTACAAACATCCATGGCAGACCCCTAGCACCTGGCACATACACCATATGGTACGAAAATGATGATTCTATTAAAAGCAAATTATCCTTAGTACAAAAATATGACCTTAAGGGGACCGGCAGTTGGAGTTTAGGACAAGAAAATAACCATATCTGGAGTTTTTATAATTTATGGTTAAATGGCACATATTTTTCTGATATAGATACCACTTGGGCAAAAGACGCTATTTTAGAGATTGCAAATAGAAACTGGATGGTTGGTCTTGGAGAAACAAGGTTCGAGCCTAAGTCTAATCTAACTAGAGGGCAGGCTGCAACATTACTAACCAATATACTCAACCTACAAGTTGAAAAAAATCTAAATTCTAACTTTAACGATATCAATAACCATTGGGCAAAAGATTATATTAACACTGTATCTAAACATAATATAATGATTGGCTATGATAATGGCAATTTCAATCCAGACCAAGTGTTAACAAGAGAAGAAATGTCTATGTTACTCTTCAGAATACTAAGTTTAGATGATAATACGGTCTCAAATGCTGTTTTTTCAGATGTAGAAAATACTAGATGGTCTTTTGACGCCATACAAAGATTAGCCTCTAGTGGTGTTGTTCAAGGCTATGGAGATAATACCTTTAGACCTGCCCAACCTATAAAAAGAGATGAAATGGCTTCACTTTTATTTAGAATCTCTGATGAAATAGAGCAATTGTCTTTAAGTGATTAAGTAATCATAACAACGAAACCTTCCCTTACTTTAAAAGTAGGGAAGGTTTTATTTATTCTTTTTCTACAGCATCTTCTAATAACTTAAATAACTCTGGGAATTCTTTTTTTACATTAACTGGTTTAAATTCTTTAGTAACAAGTGCATGGATTGTTTCTCCAATATTAATAGCTTTTTCTCCATCATTTCTATATATACTGTATTCAAATACTATTTTGATGCCTTTAAAACTTTTTAAAGAAGTTTTGATGATTAATTCATCTTCATATAATGCTGGCTCTATGTATTTGCTTTTTAACTCTAACAAAGGAAAGAGTAAACCCATTTTTTCAATATCCGTATAAGTCATCCCTAATTTTTTTATTAAATCTGTTCTGGCAACTTCATACCATATAGGATAATTAGAATGGTGAACAACACCCATTTGATCTGTTTCTGCATATCTTACAATAACTTTGCTTTCTGAAATCATATTCTTATCCTTTCTATAAATAATTGACTGGTTATCTATCTAAATCTTAATGTGAATCATTACAACTTAATTGTTATTATATTACTTTTTCATAAACCACTTTAAAATTTACTTTATGAAGCTTGTCACAATTTTATCTTTTTAGAATATTATATACTATACCAACCAAAAGCGAGGTGATTTAATGTATTACGGTGGATATGGCTGTTATAAACCTTGTACAACTTGTCGTACCGGTTATGGAACTGGTTTTGGTGCTGGCTTCGGTGCTGGTTACGGTTTATACTCTCCTTGGGTAGGTTATGGTTATGGCTATGGCTACGGTTACGGTACTGGATTTGGTACAGGCTACGGTGCTGGTTACGGCTATGGAACTGGATTATTCTTCTAATCCAAAAAAGGGACAAGGATTTATCCTTGTTCCTTTTACATAGTAAATCACCTTACCCAAACAAAGACAATTGATTAGATTCTGGTAAATCCGATAATATATTATTATCCTTCATTATCTCAATAACGGTTTTACTTACTTTTGTTCGTTGTCTAAAATCATCTATAGATAAAAAGATACCATCTTCTCTAGCTTTTACAATGTTTTCAGCAGCCTTTTCTCCTAAACCTTGAATGGCACTAAGGGAAGGCATAATGCCTTCATCAAATATTTGAAAGTGCTTTGATTTTACTTTGTATAAATCTATTGGTACAAACTTTATACCTCTAGCATACATTTCTTGAACAACTTTCATATCTTTTAATGTGTCTTTTTCCTTTTTAGATAGATCATTACTTCTTCTTTTGTAGTCTTCAATATGACTATCCAATCTATCTTTGCCATTACACATTAATTCATAATCAAAATCAGAAGCTCTTATGCTAAAAAATGCTGTATAATATGCTTCTGGATAAAATACTTTAAAATAAGCAATTCTAAAGGCCATCATTACATATGCAACGGCATGGGCTTTAGGGAACATATATTTAATTTGTTTACAAGACCAAATATACCAGTCAGGCACATGGGCTTCTAACATAGCTTCTTCCCATTCTGGTTTTAAGCCTTTACCTTTACGAACACTTTCCATAATGGTAAATGATAACTCTTTGTCCATACCTTGGTTAATCAAGTATGTCATAATATCATCACGAGTCGAAATAACTTTTGAGATATCTGCCTTACCTTCTTTTATTAATGTTTGTGCATTATTAAGCCATACATCCGTTCCATGGGATAACCCTGATATGCGGACCAAATCAGAAAAGCTTTGAGGTTTTGTATCTAATAGCATCTGAATAACAAACTCAGTTCCAAACTCAGGAATTCCCAATGACCCAAGCGTACACCCACCTATATCTTCTGGCTTAATTTTTAAGACTTTAGTACTTTCAAACAAAGACATTACCTCTTTATTATCTAGCTTAATGGTGGTTGCATCTAATCCTGTTATATCCTCTAACATCCTTATCATAGTAGGATCGTCGTGACCTAGAATATCTAGTTTTAGAAGATTATGGTCAATAGAGTGATAATCAAAATGAGTTGTAATGATTTTTGTTTCCATATCATTAGCAGGTCTTTGTACTGGTGTAAAAGAATAAATCTCTTGATCTCTCGGAACAACGATTATACCACCTGGATGCTGACCTGTTGTTCTTCTAATACCCGTACATCTGCTAACCAAACGATTGATTTCTGCATTTTTTACTTGTAGTTCTCTTTCATCGTAATATTTTTTAACAAAGCCATAGGCTGTTTTTTCTGCCAAAGTCCCTATGGTTCCTGCCCTAAAAACATGACCTTCGCCAAATAATACTTCTGTATACTGATGAGCCTTACTTTGATATTCTCCTGAGAAATTTAAGTCAATATCTGGCTCTTTATTCCCTTTGAACCCTAAAAAAGTTTCAAATGGTATGTCATGACCTTCTTTTACTAAAAGGGTACCGCACTTAGGGCAGTCCTTATCGGGTAAGTCACACCCTGAATTTCCTGAATGTTGTTTTACCTCTTCTGAATCAAAGTCAGAGAATTTACATTCTGGACAAATATAATGGGCTGCTAACGGATTAACCTCTGTTATTCCTGCCATAGTTGCAGCAAAGGAGGAACCTACCGACCCCCTAGAACCTACTAGATAGCCATCTTCTAATGATTTCCAAACGAGTTTTTGAGAAATAATATACATCACAGCAAAACCATTAGAGATAATAGAATTCAATTCTCTCTCTAAACGACTGACAACTGGCTCAGGCAATTCTTCTCCATATAATGACCTTGCCTTTTCATAGCAAATTTTTCTTAGTTCTTCATCAGAACCTTCTATAACCGGTGGATACTTATCAGGTAATACTGGTGCAATTTTTTCTATCATACCTGCAACCTTTTTTGTATTATGTATAACCACTTCTTCTGCTTTTTCTTTGCCTAAAAAACTAAACTCTTCTAACATTTCTTCTGTTGTTCTAAAGTATAGGGGTGCTTGGTCATCTGCATCTGAAAAGCCTTTTGCAGCCATTACAATTCTTCTATATACTTCATCCTCAGGATCTAAGAAATGGACATCACAAGTTGCCACAACAGGTTTATTAAACTCTTCCCCAAGAGAAACAATTTCTTTTGCTATATCTTTTAATTCATCATAGGAGTTAATATTTATCTTTTCACTTTTCACCATAAATGCGTTGTTACCAATCGGTTGAATTTCAAGATAATCATAAAACTTTACAATGCTTATAATTTCTTCTCTTGGACTTTGACGAAGTATGGCTTGATACAATTCTCCTGCTTCACAAGCACTTCCAATTAAAAGACCTTCCCTGTTCTCCATAAAAACACTCTTTGGTATTCTTGGTCTACGCTTAAAGTAGTCAATATGGGACAAAGAAATTAACTTATAAAGATTTTTTAATCCTGTCCTATTTTGGGTAAGTATAATCCCATGGTATGTTGGTAGTTTTTTTATATCCTCAGGCGTCATTGTTAGCTCTTCATTTAGCTTATCTAGTGTGAAAATCTCTCTCTCTTTTAACCTAACTAAAAAATTTAGAAAAATCTCTGCAGTTGCTTTTGCATCATCTACAGCTCTATGATGGTTGTCTAGTTTAATATTTAATTCTTTAGCAATGGTATTTAACTTATATCGATTCAATTTAGGGAGTAACATTCTTGCCATCATTACTGTATCAAGAACTGTTACATCTAAGTTGTAATTTAATTCTGATGCAAAATAGTTGATAAAACTCATATCAAAATCTGCATTATGAGCCACAACAACACTATCACCTATAAAGTCAATAAACCCAGGTAATACCTCCTCAATTTTAGGAGCATCTTGTACCATAAAATCAGAAATTCCCGTTAATTTTTCTATTTCAGGAGGAATAGGTTGTTCTGGATTTACAAAAGAGCTATAATAATCAACAATCATACCATTATTAATTTTTACTGCGCCAATTTCCGTCACTTTATCTTTACCAGGTAAAAATCCTGTTGTTTCAATATCAAAAACAACATAGGTATCATCTAAACTTTGATTTTTACTGTTTTTAACGATATCCTTCAAGTCATCAACAATGTAAGCTTCAACACCATAAATCACTTTTATATCATCACCTGCAGCTTTATAAACTTCAGGGAATGCCTGCACAACACCATGATCTGTTATGGCAATAGCTTCGTGGCCCCAGGAAATGGCTCTTTTAATTAAATCTTTACCACTTACAACTGCATCCATATCACTCATCATGGTATGGGCATGTAGTTCAACACGTTTTAAATCTCTTCCATCTACACGATTGACTTTAAACGAGGGTATCTTTCTCATATTCCTTGCCATAACAACGATTTCTTTAGAAAAAGTATCATACTGAGCAATTCCTTTAACCTTAATAGTTGCCCCTACTTTAACTTCATCTTTAAAAGAAGCTTCAAACTGCTCTGTAGTAACAAAAACTTTTACAGTTATAGAGTCTTCATAGTCGGTTATATCAATAGCAACGATATACTTATCGTTTTTAATGGCTCGAGCTTCAAAAGATATAATACTTCCACGGATGATTACTTCACCCATTTCTTGCTCTATCTCTTTTATTTTTATTGTATCCCCTTCAAAAGCTTTACCATAAATCAAATCAGGATCTGCATTTTTTTGCTTAGGGCTTTGTTTTGTCTCTTCTTTTGGCGTTACTAATTCCACTGTTTCTTCCCGTACACTAGACTCTGCCATTACCTTCTGTACATACTCTAATTCAATATTTTTCTTTACCTGATCATAAGAGCTTTTTTCTTCCTCGGTAACACTGTCATATACAAATAAAACATTCAAACCCAAACCAAATCTTTCATTATATACATTCTCAACAAAAGAAATTAACTCTTTTTCCTTCAATCTAACAATAGGATTGTTCTTAACCTCTATAACAATACTATTGTTCTTAAGTTGCCACTTTGCTTTCCTTAAAATCCCATAACAAACAGGACTCATTTCTTTAAGCTCACAAAGAAGACTATCCGTATATAAAGAGATAATCTTATTAGGCGTATACTGATCCGATAACTCATAACGCTCACTAATTTTAAAATCAATATCATTGGTATTGTCTAAATGATTGCTTAAAATCCCTTCCATCTCAACAATAAAATTTCTATGTATCAACCTTTGACTAAGAACATACACCCTCAAAACATTCTTATCCTTATTAAGCGCCACCTTCTCAACAACAGTATCCCCAAAATAAAAATCCATATTTTCATTTAATCTAATATTACTAAATACCGCATTAAATGTTCTATTCATACAAACTCACCCATATTTTCTATAATAAGAAGTCATAATAAATTATCTTTAGTTCTTTTATACTCTTTTATATCTTCCTATATATTTAAGAAACCCGCCACCAGGTTAGGTTAAGGCCAATATTATAACTTTGGCGTCGACCGGCTGAAAGGAAAGGCAGCCAAAGTTATAATATTGGCCTTAACCTAACCCTTTCGCCAAACTCTAAAAAAAATAATAAAGGAGGAAACTATAATTTATTAATCTCCTCTTCCAATGCACTAAGCAACTCACATTCCTTAACCTTCTTAATAATCTGACCCTTCTTAAAAATCAACCCTTCGCCTTTACCACCAGCAATACCAAGATCAGCTTCTCTAGCTTCCCCAGGCCCATTAACAACACAACCCATAACAGCTATTTTAACACTCTTATTTAAATTCTCAACTAAAGTTTCTACTTTACTAGCAAGTTCAATTAAATTAATCTCTGTTCTACCACAAGTAGGGCAAGATATTAACTCAACACTATTTTTTCTTAACCCAAGGGTTGATAATATATGTTTTGCTACTTTAATTTCCTCTACTGGATCACCTGTTAATGAAACCCTTATGGTATCCCCAATGCCTTTGTATAAAATAATCCCTGTACCTATAGAAGATTTTACAGTTCCTCCCATAATGGTACCAGCCTCCGTAATGCCAATATGTAAAGGATAATTCATTTCCTTAACAATTAACTCATGTGCTTTTATACTCATAAGCACGTCTGAAGATTTTATACTTACTACTATATTATCATAATTCATCTCTTCTATCATAGTTATTTTTTTCAAGGCACTCTCAACGATGGCTTCAGCAGTTACTTTCCCATATTTTATCAGCAACTCTTTTTCAAGAGACCCACTGTTAACACCTACTCTCATAGGGATATTTCTCTCTTTTGATAATTTAACAATCTCTTCTACTCTATCTCTCGTTCCAATATTTCCAGGATTTATCCTGATTTTATCTGCACCATTTTCAATCGACTTAATGGCTAATCTATAATCAAAATGTATATCTGCTACTAAGGGGATATTAATTTGTTCTTTGATTGTTTTTAATGCCGTGGCAGCTTCCTCATTAGGTACAGCAACTCTTATAATATCACAACCAACTTTCTCTAATCTGTGAATTTGATTAACCGTTGATTCTATATCTTCAGTTTTTGTATTGGTCATAGATTGAATTAGAATTGGATTATTGCCACCTATTTTTTTATTGCCTATTTGAATTATTTTTGTATTCGCTCTCATTTCTCCCACTCCATTTTTTTAAATATTTCCCTATATTTTAAAGTAGGAAAGTTGGATTTTATCCAACTCTCCTACTTCCAATAAGTTATTTTTTTATTTAGTTATCGTGTTCTTATATTATGGATATCATTAAATAATAAAAACACCATTAAAACCATTAAGAAGGCAAATCCTATAAAATGTATAAAACCTTCTTTATCTCTATTAATCGGTTTTCCTCTAATGCCTTCTAGAATTAAAAATATAAGCCTTCCCCCATCAAGAGCAGGAATAGGAAGCAAATTCATAACCCCTAGGTTAAAACTAATAAGTATAATAAAGAATAGTAATACATATATGGCATTTAATGCACCACCTTGAACACCAGCTTGATATCCTTCACTAACAAAATTCACAAGACCAACAGGTCCAGCAACGTCTTCTCTACCTACATTCCCAGTAAAAATCATTCTTAGTGAAGCACTTATATATCTAACCCAATATCTAAATTCATAAACACCATATTGAAGAACTTCTAGTAAATTCCCTCTTTGAGATTGCATCGTAATACCAATTAAAAAGACATTGGTATCTACTTGGACAGGCTGAATAGTTGTGTTATATAATTGACCATCTCTTTCCAATTGAAAATCAAGAGCTCTTCCTTGTTCCACAGTAATAAACAAATTAATCTCATTTCTTGTGTTGACACTTTTATTATTTATTCTAACAATTGTATCTCCTGGTTGAACACCTGCAATACCGGCAGGCGCATTAGGCTCAACATCATAAACTGTTGTGTCTGTGAATCCAAAGATGCCTACCACCAATAAAGATGCTATAAATGCAAGTATAAAATTAAAAAATGGGCCTGCGCCAATCGTTGCCATTCTTGCTAAAACAGATTTTTTATTAAATGCTCTTTCATCTTCGACTTCATCATCTTCTCCAAGCATTTTACAAAATCCACCTAATGGAAGAAGTCTTATAGAGTACAAAGTTTCTTTTCCTTTAACACCAATCACTTTAGGACCCATACCAATTGCAAATTCTTCTACAAAAATACCATTTTTTCTAGCAACGATAAAGTGACCAAATTCATGCACTAAAACTACCAATGTAAATATTAAAAATGCCACTATAATTTGATTTGGTACTAAAAATATTAAAGCTAATAATATCACTAATCTCATAATATTTTTTTTATCCATTTAATCACCTGCTTTCTAATATTTCTTGTGTCCATTTTTCTGTTTCTAATATATCTTCAAGAGTTGGATTATTAATTGTACAGTGTTTTTCCATAGCATATTCAACTTCTACTGGAATATCTAAAAAAGCAATTTTATTGTTTAGAAATTTATTTACAGCATATTCATTAGCTGCATTTAAAACTGTCGGCATTGTCCCACCAATTTTTATAGATTCGTATGCTAAATTCAAACATTTAAAAGTATTGTAATCTGGTTCTTCAAAAGTTAATTGCCCTAATTTTAATAGATTGGTTGCTTTATGTTTTATATCTCTCCTAAGTGGATGATACAAGGCATACTGAATAGGGATTCTCATATCAGGTTCCCCTAATTGTGCTATAATTGAACCATCTATGTACTCAACCATAGAGTGAATAATGCTTTGGGGATGAATAACAACATCGATTTTTTCAATTTCAATGTCGAATAACCACTTCGCCTCTATAACTTCTAAACCTTTGTTCATTAAAGTTGCAGAATCTACTGAAATTTTTTTACCCATTGACCAATTGGGATGATTTAGTGCGTCTTCTAGTGTGACTTTTTTCAGCTCTTCTATGGACTTCCCTCTAAATGGACCTCCAGATGCAGTAAGTATCATTTTATCTACTGTATTTTTATCTTCCCCATTTAGGCATTGAAATATAGCACAATGTTCACTATCTATTGGAATAATTGGAACATCATATTCTTTTGCCAAAGGCATAATGATACTGCCCGCAGTAACTAAGGTTTCCTTATTTGCTAATGCTATTTTTTTTCTGGCTCTAATAGCTTCTATTGTTGGTTTTATGCCGATCATACCAACTAAGGCAGTGATTACTGAATCCACCTCATCTAAAGTGGCTATTTCTATTAGCCCTTCTATACCAGAAACTATCTGTACATCACTCATTACTAATCTTCTTTTTAATTCATTTGCTTTATCTTCAATCATAACACAAACTTTTTTAGGTTTATATCTGTATATTTGTTGTTCTAACAAATCAATATTTTGATAAGTCGATAATGCTACTACCTTTAAATCAGTATTTTTATCTACCACTTCTAAAGTTTGGGTTCCAATTGAACCTGTTGATCCAAGTATTGTGATTTTATTCATAAGTAACCTACCTTAATAATGTATTGGATTTTTGACTAATTCACACATTTAACTTAAAACCTGTGTATGAACAAAGGTATTAGTTTATAAATATAGTTACAACGTAATAAACAAAGGGTGCAGTAAATATTATGCTATCGAATCTGTCCAATATACCACCATGACCAGGAATAAGATTACCAAAATCTTTTATTTGAACTTTTCTTTTAATTGCTGATGCAGCCAAATCACCAATTTGAGATAAGATTGATGCAATTCCTGCCACAATAGCAAACAATACTATATATACACTATTTAAGTCATTAATCACAGTAAAAAAATATCCAAAGATACATGCCAAAAGAGTTGCTCCCACAACACCACCTATGGCACCTTCCTTTGTTTTTTTCGGACTTAACTCTGGCGCTAATAAGTTTTTCCCAATGGTTAATCCTGTAGCATAAGCAAAAGTATCACTTCCCCAAGCAGATATAAAAATTAACCAAACCAACCAAATACCATACTCAGGAATATTACGCACTAAATAGATATGGGAAAATAAAAAAGATACATAAAAAAAGCTAAAAAATACATATAAAATGGTATTTATTTCAAATTTTGGATATTGGAGTACAAATAGGATTAGTAAGCACAGTAAGTAAAAACTTATTAAATATGTCATATAAGTATTTTGATTATATGCAAGTATTATAAAATAAATAAAATGTGTAAAATAACCAATTACTTTAACACTCATACTTTTAACATTAAAGGCTCTAAATATTTCTACTAGACCTATAAAGGCAATTATTGATATGGATGTTAATAAAAGTAAATCTCCGTATATAACTATAAATAAAGCTATTGGGAACCCTATTATTGAACTTAATAATCGTATTTTCATTATATATGTCCTCCATATATTATATTTTACCAAATCTTCTATCTCTATTATTATAGTGTTCTATTGCTTCAATAAGATCTTTTTTTCCAAACTCAGGCCAATGTTTATCCGTAAAGTAAAATTCAGAATAAGCCAATTGCCATAACAAGAAATTTGACAATCTTTGCTCTCCACTTGTTCTAATTAATAAGTCCGGATTTGGAATGCCCTCTGTATCAAGATGTTTTTCAATTAAATCTTCATTGATATCCTCTATAGATATTACTTTATTTTCAATTTTATTAATAACGTTTTTCATTGCTCTAACCATTTCATCTCTACTACCATAGTTTAGAGCAATTTGTAAGCTTAAACCACTTAAATCTTTTGTTGCTTCTTCTAGAGTATTGATGCTGTCTCTTATATCTTTATCTAACTGCTCTCTATTTCCAATAATTCTTACACGCATATTATTCTTCTTAGCTTTTTTGATACTATCCTTAAGGAACTTCCTTAGTAAATTCATTAATGCCTCAACTTCTTCAGTAGGGCGATTCCAGTTTTCTGTAGAAAAAGCATAAACAGTAACATACTTTACACCTAATTTATCTGCTTCGCTACAAACTTTCTCTAAATTGTTACTACCTTGACTATGTCCATATGTTCTAGGCATATTTTTACTTTTAGCCCATCTTCCGTTTCCATCCATAATAATTGCTATATGTACAGGTATGTTTTTGCCTATTACCTTCCTAATCATGTTAATCCTCCAATAATACGCCTCTTTATATCTAATAAAGATAATTCTATAAATTTAAAGTCCCCTCATAGGAGGGGATTCTTTTTTATACCGTAAGTATTTCTTTTGCTTTTGCTTCAACCTTTTTATCAATAGATTCGATAAATTTGTCAGTGATTTTTTGAATTTCATCTTCAACATCTCTTAAATCATCTTCTGTTATGTCATTGTTTTTATGTAGCTTCTTATAAAAATCATTTGCATCTCTACGAATGTTTCTAATAGCTACTTTTGCACCTTCGCCTTTTTTCTTAACATCTTTAGATAAATCTTGTCTTCTCTCTTCCGTTAACTCTGGGAAAATAAGTCTAATTACTTTTCCATCATTATTAGGGGTTATACCGATATCAGATACATTAATTGCTTTTTCAATGTCTTTAATAATTGAAGAATCCCAAGGTTGAATTAAAATCATTCTTGCTTCTGGAACAGAAATATTACCAACTTGTTGTAATGCAGTAGGTTGTCCATAGTAGTCAACTTTAATTTTATCTAAAACATGAGGGTTTGCACGACCTGCTCTTATGGTATTAAAGTCTTCCTCTAACGTTTCAATTGTTTTTTCCATTTTGGTTTCAAATTGTTTTAAATCAGCTAACATAAAAATAAAATCCTCCTTATTTATATCGTTATATATGTTCCATTAAATTTCCCTTCAAGGGTATTAATTATTCCGTCTTTTTCATTTAAGCCAAATACCATCATAGGGATTTTATTTTCTAAACACATTATAGCTGCAGTTAAATCCATTACTTTAAGTTCTTTTTCAATAACTTCTTTTAGTGAAATTTCATTGAATTTTATTGCAGCACTATTTGTTTTTGGGTCTGAGTCATAAACACCATCAATATTCTTAGCCAATAATATTGTATCTGCTTTTATTTCTATTGCTCTAAGTGCAGCTGCAGTATCCGTAGAAAAGAATGGATGTCCTGTGCCTCCTGCAAAAAATACTACTTTGCCTTTACTTAGATATTTATGTGCTCTTTCTATTGAAAACAGTTTTGTAAATGTACCTACATTAAAGGGAGTCAATACTTCTGTGTGAAGTCCTACACTAGAAAATACTTCTGAAACATAAATAGCATTCATTATTGTGGCTAACATACCAATTTGATCTGCTTTTGATCTGCTAATATTCTGACTAGTTCTTCCTCTCCAGAAATTACCACCACCAATTACAACACCAACTTCAATACCTTTATCTATAGCTTTTTTAACTTGATTGGCAACTTCTAATACAATTTCTTCGCTAAAACCTGTATTTTGTTCTCCTGCTAAAGCTTCTCCACTTAATTTAAGTAATATACGTTTATTAGTCATGATTACACCTCTCATATCTAATTTATCACAAGTCAATTATTTTTTCTACACAAATATTATATTTATTTGAAAATATTTATTAAACTTTTATATTTTGCTCAATAAATATACTTTTTTCTCACTTAATTATTTCCAATCTTATTTAACTTATTTATAATCTTATTCTTTTTTTACTTTTTTAGAAAGAAATTCAGATGACAAAGTTTGTCAAAAAATCTCTAGTAGTTCATAAAAAAAGAAACACACATAAGTGTTTCTTTTTTTTATAATTTATTATTGGCCAAGTTGTCTTGCTACTTCCTCAGCAAAGTTTTCTTCTTTTTTCTCAATACCTTCACCAGTTTCGAATCTTACGAAACGTTTAACCGTTATAGAAGTTCCTAACTCTTTAGATACTTGCTCAAGATATTTACCTACAGTCAAGTCGCCATCTTTTACATATTGTTGATCTAATAAACAAACTTCTTTTAATTGTTTTGCTAATCTACCAACAATCATTTTATCAATAATATTTTCTGGTTTATCTGGATTTTCGTTCATTGCTTGTTGTTTTAATATTTCTCTTTCTTTTTCTTTAAACTCTTCAGAAACTTCATCGTTTGAAATATATTGTGGTGCAATAGCTGCGATTTGCATTGCGATATTTTTAGCTGCTTCCTTCGCGCTATCAGAAACATTATCAGTTGCCATTTCAACAATAACACCGATTCTTCCGCCACCGTGAATATATGACTCAACAAATCCATTTGATGCTTCATATTTTTCAAAACGTCTAATACTTAAGTTTTCACCAATTACTGCTATTTTTTGTACTAAAACTTCTTCTACAGTTTTAGAAGTATCTATTAACCATTGCTCTTTTAAGAATCCTTCTAAATCAGTAGCTGTAGTAACAGAAGCTTGAGCCGCTACATCAGCAGTAAATTTTTGAAAATCTTCATTTTTAGAAACGAAATCAGTTTCGCTATTAACTTCAACAATAGCTCCTACTTTAAAATCATCAGAAATATGTGCAGCTACTAAACCTTCAGCCGCAATTCTACCTGCTTTTTTTGCAGCAGCAGCTAGTCCTTTTTCTCTTAAAAATTCTATTGCTTTTTCCATATCTCCATTAGTTTCTGTTAAAGCTTTTTTACAATCCATCATTCCTGCACCAGTTGTTTCTCTTAACTCTTTTACCATACTCGCAGTAATAGCCATTTAAATATACCTCCAATATTATTTTATAAAATTAATATTATATATCAATTTGATACATATTTTTTCAATCATAATTTTTTATTCTGGGAAAGTACTTTCCTATTTTTAGAACAAAGTGACTTCGTCACTCTAAAAAACATTTGCCAACTCTTATCTAAGTCACCTTTGTTCTTGCGCATCAAGCTTTTAATCAATTTCCTATACAGTAAGAAATGCTTCAACCTAGCAGGCTGAAGCATAGAATGTCACAATTATTCAGCAACTTCTTTTTTTTCTTCTTTAGTATCAGTTGTTTGTACACCTTGATTTGCTTCGATAACTGCATCAGCCATTTTTGCAACAATTAATTTTACTGCTCTAATAGCATCATCATTACCTGGAATTACATAATCTATTTCTTCAGGATCACAGTTAGTATCTACTATACCAACTAATGGGATTCCTAAGTTATGAGCTTCTTGAATAGCAATTCTTTCTTTTCTTGGATCAACTATGAAAATAATATCAGGTATTTTTTTCATATCTTTAATACCACCAAGATTTCTTTCAAGTTTATCCATTTCATGTTTTAATTGAATTACTTCTTTTTTTGGTAATAATTTGAATGTACCATCTTGTTCCATAGCTTCTAACTCTTTTAATCTTCTAATTCTACTTTTGATTGTATTAAAGTTAGTTAACATACCACCTAACCATCTTTGGTTAACATAGTACATGCCACAACGTTCAGCTTCAGATTTCATTGAGTCTTGAGCTTGTTTTTTTGTACCTACAAATAATACAGTACCACCAGCTGCTACAGCATCTTTAATTGCTTTGTATGCATCGTCTACTTTGTGTACAGTTTTTTGTAAGTCAATGATGTAAATACCATTTCTCTCAGTATAAATATACTCAGCCATTTTAGGATTCCATCTTCTTGTTTGGTGTCCAAAATGTACACCTGCTTCTAGTAATTGTTTCATTGATATAACGCTCATTTTTCTACCTCCATGGTTTTAATCTTCCGCATAATTCATCCCTTTAGAATACCTGTCGGCACCTTTCTAAAGATCCATATGCGTGTTTTTTCACGATGGTAAGTATACCATACTCTCTATAACTTATCAAGATATTTTTTTAAAAAATTCAATATCTAACAAATAACTTATTTAAAATACACAAGCTAACATAGATACCTAATCTAAAAGATGATTATTTCGTTATCATTTCTAATATAGTGTCGTAATCTAAATTAATATTTAACGGATACCTTCCAGCAACAATTTTCTTTGTTAGATTTTGTTGTATAATATACCAATGAAAATCTTCTGAGTCTTCAATGATTCCTTTTTCGAATAACAAGTTGCTAACTTCTTGAGATGTCATCCCATAATTAATTCGAACAATTACATCTTCCTCAATAATCTGATCATCTTCATTAATAATCGTTTCATTAATATCATTATCATTGCTATCCGTTGGGAAAATCATACCTAAATTCTTAGCTTGTTCAATTATTTCATCATCTGTATAATTTCTAGAATTTTTCTCTAGAAATTCTCTTTGAGTTACCATTCCTAAATCCCTAGCTCTTAAAACAACTTCTTCATCACTTAGGGCGGTATTAGGTAGATTTGCAATTATAAGTATAGATGATAAAACAAGACCAATACCTAAACCTCTTATATAATATTTAGTTTTAATAGTCTTTCACCTCTTTAAACAAATCTAATACTAATTTCACTTCACCAATACCAATACCTAGTGCTTTAGCTATTTCTTTTACATCTTTTCCTTCATTAAAAAGTTGTAGTACTACTTGATTATTGTTAGTTACACCCTGGGCCATAGTAACACTTTGATAGGTCATTTCTTTTTTTACTTCTGTAACTTCTTTCTTAATCTCTAATATTTTTTCTACAGGCTCTTTTAGATCGTCTACATTTAAATTCTTAAGATTAGGTGTTTGATTTACTTTTTTCTCTTTTTCATTTATTAATTGGTACATAAATAACAATTCTTTATGCTTTTTCTCTATTTCTTCTAAAACAAAATCTGAGTATTCATTAATAGCAAGTAATTTTTGTGTTGTCTCTTCCCTATTAATCTCACTGTTATGCTCACTTTCTTTTATTGTATCAAATACATCCGTACTTTCATTCTGAACTTTATTCTTATTGCTATCCTTACTTTTAATAAAGAAGCTTATTGCTATAAGTATACAACCAAAAAAGAGCAAAAACATACTTATGAAATTTAAAGTGTTATTCACGTTTTCACTCCTATACTATCTATATTTTAATGTCAATGGTACTACCTAATTTATTATTATCTTCTATCTTTTTTGTATTCTTTTTCTTTTCTTTATTATTATTCTTGTTATAGCCATTACTACCTTTTTCCTTAGCATCGAAGGAGGGTTGATATTTCTCACTTTCATTTGACTCAATTACTTTTTGATTGTTTTTCAAGGAATTTTTATTAGCCTCATTAATGTTATTATTTTGGTCAAGAATATATTTTTGATTCTCTAAGCTTTTTAGATTGGATATTGGTTCAGTTCTTGGAATTAAAACTTGCATATCTAGAGGCCTAATAGACATACATCATCATCTCTCTTTCCTAATAACTTAACTTATACATAAGAAGCTATTTTGATATCTGCACCGTCTTTATATAGTGAACAGTACTTCTGTTCTTCTCTAATAAAATATTTAACATTACCAATAGTAACTCTAACCCCTGGATAAATAATATTCATTACTTTTATTCTACCTGCATTTTTGTTTTCTAATTCTTCCGAGAGTTCTTCAAATCTTCTATTACTTGTTTTCAATTTTCCTTCTAAGAAAATTTTATTTCTAGTTGCATTTTGTAACATTTGGATTTTATCAGGCTCTAATGTACCATTCTTAATTTGTCGAGTTTTAAGAAGGTTTATAATTTGATCCATTTTGTTCATTTCTTCTTTAATTTCTATTAATTCTTTATTAATTTGATTGTACTCATCAACAACTGATGGATCTATACCAACTGCAACATTAGTGATTGTTCCCATATGTGATCCTAGAATTTTAGTTCTAATTTCTACACCTGATCGAACTTCTCCACCAGTTACCATTCCTTTTTTACCTTCAACAATGATTTCGCCTTTTGCAGTAACATTACTATGTAGTATTGCATCGCTATGTATGTAGCCGCCTACTTTAACAGTAGAATTTTCAATAAATTTAGATATAAGATTGCCTTTAGCTTGTATAATGCCTTTTCCCATACCTTGCATACCACGTCTTAATATCACTTGGTTCTCACTAATAAGGGTTGCACCTTCAACAACACCATAAACTTCTATGTCACCTTTTGCTTTAATAGTAAAGCCAGTTCTTACATTTCCTTTTATTATAACTGTACCATCAAATACAATATTTCCCGTAGAGCTATCCACATCTGCAGCCACTTCATAGCAATCATAAACCACGATTTTATCGTCTTCAACGATTACAAAACCATCTTTTTCAGCATATAAGTTTAATTTATCATCAGAAATTCTTACATTTTTTCCGTATTTTAGAACCATTGGCTTTATTTTTTTAGGTTTTATTTCATTTCCTAATACATCTGTTCCAGTCTCACCTTCTTGTCCTGGAATAAGCTGTGCTAACAAATCATCCTTTTTAATATTATTAATAATATTTAAAGAATGAAAATCTACAGATCCATCTTCATTTACCATAGGCTTACCATCTAAATTCAATGAAAAAAAATAGTTAATTTCAGGTTGAATACCATCAATTACTTTTTTTCCTTTGGCAATAATATAATCTTTATAGTACTCTTTATTTTTTATAATTTGATTTATAAGCTCTATGTCAATACCAAATATAATATTTTTTTTATCTAACTCACTAATTAAAAAATCTCTAGTAATTTTTTCACCATTTCCGATTGGTGGAAAAAATCTTATAAACGCTTCTAATCTATCTTTAGAAATATTAATTTCAAAACTTTCATTAACATTACCTATAATACTCGTTGATATTTTAATTTCTTTTTCATCTTCAAGGTTTTTTACTGACTCTTTAATAATATCAGCATTATATTCTGTCAGCCCTTTGCTCTCAAGGGTTTTAAAAACTTTATTGATATCTATATCACTGCCATTATCCTTTCTTGGAAAGAGCTTCAAGAAAGTACCTTCATTATCTTTTACTATAATTTCAAAATAAGCATCATAAATATCCATCCCCATACATCCTCCAAATCAAAGTTATGTCTGTATTATAACATTATTATATCACTAAATTCACCTAATTTTAATCTCATCTTTTGTAGTGCTTTAGTATGAAGTTGGGAAATTCTAGATTCAGATACTTCCAAAATATAACTAATTTCTTTTAAAGTTAGCTCTTCAAAGTAATATAAAACAACAACTTTCTTTTCTTTTTCAGTTAACCCTTCAATAGATTCTTTTAAAGCTTTTTGCAATTCTTCTTTTTGTATGATTTTATCTGGTTGGTCATAATGTAAATCTTTTTTTGACGAGGTTATATTGGATTCGTATCCTTGTTCAATAAATTCATCTAAAGAAACCATATTAAGCATTTTTGTTTTTCCTAACCAATCGTGATATTGGTCAACGGACAATTCTAATGCTTCTGCCATTTCTTCATCAGTTCCTTGCCTACCTAGTTTATTCTCTAATGTGTAGAATGCCTCATCTATTTTCTTTTGTTTCTGCCGTAGAGAGCGAGGTATCCAGTCCATTTTCCTAATTTGATCTATAATAGACCCTCTTATTCTCAAGCTGGCATATGTTTCAAATTTTACACCTTTTAAATAGTCAAACTTGTCAATAGCATCAATCAAACCAAAAACACCATAACCTACCAAGTCTTCATATTCAACATTGTTACCTAAGTACATACTTAAGCGTCCTGCAACAAATTTAATTAAAGGTGCATATTCAATTATTAATTGATCTTTAATTTCTTTTGATTTTGTTTTTTTATATAATTCCCATAAATTATTTTTATTTACATCGTCCATAGACGCCTCCGAATAGAGTATTATGCTTTATTCTCTTTATTATTTAGTTCATCAATAACTTCAGTATTATCTAATTTATTATTTAGCTTTTTATTCTTAATTATTCTTAATAAAGAGAGACGTGCTAATAATCCAATGAAATAGAAGATTATTAGAACGACTAACAATATCTGTAATGAATAATCCAAAGAATAATTATTAATAATACTTATAACACAAGTAATTAAGCCCCCTAATAGCATAATAAATACTTGAATTAGACGTAGTTTCATAATATCATCCCAAATCACTATATTATTTTAGAATCTTTTCCTATGGTTTTTATTAATAAGTCACCATTTTCAGAGTAAAACTCAATTGTACGACCATAATTAGCTCCTGTATCTTCCGATAAAATTTTAATGCCTAATTGGTTCAATATGCGCTTAGATGCTTCTACATTTCTCTCACCAATTCTCATTAAGTCATTTGTAGAGCTAAAGGCAAACATTTGAGCGCCTCCGGCAAGTTTTGCAACTAATCTATCCTTTTTGGCTCCCATATTTACCATTTCATTTATCAACACATCTATAGCTGTGTCTGCAAATTTTGCCTTATTATCATTATTTCTAATTTGTGTACTATCTGGCAGCATTATATGAGCTAATCCAGATATTTTTTTTAATGGATCATAAAGTACTATCCCTACACAAGATCCTAATCCCAGCGTTGTTAAAATATTTGGTGCCATACAAGTTTTTAAATCAGCCATTCCAACCTTTATTGTTTCTGCCATATTAATCAACCCATTATTCCTAAAGTATTTAGTATAATATTGTATGACTCCATTTCTGGAATCAAAATAAAGTATCCTTTTACTTCTTCTTTTCCTTTGCCAAAGTCAGTTTGAATTAATAGAGCTTTATCACCAACTTTACCAAATTCTATGGCTGGAACACTGAGTATAGCCCCTGCCATATCCATAGCCATGTATGGGACAGATGCGATTATTTTTAATTCAGTCAAGCTAGACAACGATGATAAATATGCGCCTGCAATAATATTACCTATTTCATTTAATGCAGATAAATCCATTTCTGTAAATTCAGTAAAATCATCTAAGTCTCTTCCCATAAGTAAGTTGACTAAATTATGGGCAGATGATTGTTGCAATACAAACATCATCATACCATTAATTTGACCTTCTACATTTAGTAATATCCCAACAACAGGATTTTCAGCACCGCCAAGTATTTCAGATAAATCTTTAAACTCTAGAATATTTACTTTTGGTACTCCCATATCAATTTTTTTATTAATTAATTGAGAAAGTGCTGTTGTTGCGTTTCCAGCACCAATATTCCCAATTTCTTTTAACATATCAATATGTATTTCATTAAGCTCATTAAAATCCATCTTATCACTCATTAGAAAACTTCCTTTCCTAATTATTTATTATTGCATTAAGGTTTAATAATGATATTAATTCATCTCCTGATTTGCCAATTCCAGATAAAAAGTTAGCTTTTTCGCTACTAATGTCATAATTATTTTTTTCTATTAAGCTAGTATCCAATTGGACTACTTCTCTAACTTCATCAACTATTAATCCCATATCACCTTGTTCAAGCTTAACAATTATTATTCTTGTTTTATCTGTAAACTGATCTTGCTCTAGCTCAAATTTATTTCTTAGACTCATCACAGGAATAATTTCACCTCTAAGATTAATTACCCCCTTCAAATAATCAGGTGCTTTAGGCACTCTTGTTATTCTTTGCATTCTAACAATATTTTGAACGTATTTAATATTTATTCCATATTGCTCATTATCAAATTTTATAATTATATATTGTTTGTTTGCTGATTTGCTCATAAAAACACCCCCATTATACTAAAGTATTTATATCTAATATTAAAGCTACTTCTCCGTCGCCAAGTATTGTTGCACCAGCAACCATTTTTATATTGCTTAAATACTTTCCTAATGATTTAATTACTATTTCTTGCTGTCCAATCAAGCTATCTACAACAAAACCAGCTTTTCTATCACCTTTATTTACAATTACAACCGTAATATGTTCTCTTTCTTCAAGATCAAGATTATCTACTTGTAACATGTTTCCTAATCTTACAAGTGGGATAACATTACCTCTTAAGTGAATAACCTCTTTAGATTGTACATATTTTATTTCATTGATTTTAATGTCTTCAATGGTTTGTATTGTATTCAAAGGTATTGCATATTTTTCATTACCTAAGTTAACCATTAAAGCTTGAATAATAGCTAAAGTTAATGGCAATCTTATGATAAATTTACTTCCTTTAGTTAATTCAGTTCTTACTTCAATATCTCCACCAAGGGCTTCGATTTTCGTTTTAACAACATCAAGTCCCACACCTCTACCTGAAACATCTGAAATTTGATCAGCAGTAGAAAAACTTGGTTGGAACAATAGTTGAATCACTTCATTATCCGACATTCCTTGAGCTACTTCAGATGTAATTACACCATTAGCAAGGGCTTTTTTCTTAATCTTATCTACATTTATACCATTTCCATCGTCTTCTACTTCTATGACAACATTATTGCCATCTTGGTATGCTTTTAAATTAACAGTACCTGTTTCATTTTTACCAGCTTTTCTTCTTTCTTCTGGTATTTCTAGTCCATGATCAGCAGCATTTCTAAGTAAATGAACAAGTGGATCCCCAATTTCATCTATAACTGTTCTATCTAATTCTGTATCTTCACCTGAAATATAAAGCTCTATACTTTTATTTAATTTTCTTGATAAATCTCTAATCATTCTTGGGAATCTATTAAATACTCTTTCAATAGGTACCATTCGAACTTTCATAACAGCATCATGTAAATTGGTTGTAACTCTTTCTAAGTATTCAATGGATTCGTTAAAGTTTTGATTTTGATTGTCTAAATCTATTGTTTCTAGACCATTCTTAATAATGATAAGCTCACTAACTAAATTCATCAAATTATCTAGTCTCTCTATATCTACCCTAACCGTTCTATTGGTTTTAGGTTTGGTACTTTGTTGTCCTTTGTCAGATGGGCTTTCTTGCTCAAAATTAACATCTAATTCAGCCTGTACTGTTTCATTTGATTCAGTTGGGATTTGTCTTTCTTGCTCTCCAACAACTATTTCATCAATTAAAACTTCCCCAATCTCAGCTATGCTATTTATGTCATTTACTATTTTACTTTCGCTTTCACTAGATACTAAAAAAACGGAAAAATCATTATCAAAATTCTCATCCTCAATATCTTGTACAGATGGGTTTGATTTAATAACTTGTCCAAGTCCTTCAAGTGTTCTAAATATAATAAAGGCTCTTGCTGATTTTAGAATACAGGATTCCTGAATAAAAATTGTTAGTCCATAAACTTTATAGTCATCTTCATATGCTTTTAGAATTGCATTTTCTTCAAAATCTGTAATTCCTAACTTTTTATGTTTTCTTTTAGAATCACTTTCGTTAATTACAACTGTTTGTACTTCTTCTACAGTATTACTTTCTTTCTCTACACTATTATTCGTTTCACCATCTAAAATCTTATTAAGTGCTATTATTATTTTTTCAGTATCTTTTTCACCTTCTGAGCCAGTATTAATAATTGTATCTAAATAACCTTCTAGAGCGTCTAGACATTGAAATAATACATCTAGTAAATTTGGTGTAACACTAATCTTTCCATTTCTAATCTCTGACAATACATTTTCCATATCATGGGTTAATTTTTGAGTTCCTTTATAACCCATAGTTGCCGCCATACCTTTTAATGTATGTGCTGCTCTAAATACCTCATTAACAAGATTAATATTACTTGGTGTTTTCTCTAGTGCTAATAGTGATTCATTTAAATTTTGCAAATGTTCTCTTGATTCTTCAATAAATATTTCAAGATATTGGCTTATATCCATTTTAAAGCACCCCCACTTTATTTATTATGATTTCTGGGATATTCTCAAGTGGTACGATTTCATCAGCTAGGCCATTTTCCACTACTGATTTAGGCATACCATATACCACACAAGTTTCTTGGTTTTGTACAATATTATAAACTTTTTTTGTTTCACTAAGCAATTTTAGACCTTCAGTCCCATCAGAACCCATTCCCGTTAAGATAATCCCAATTATTTCGTCAAAATCACAGTCAATTAAAGATTCCATCATATTATTTACCGATGGTCGATGTCCTTGTCTAGGTTCACTATCACTTAATTTAATAATATGATGGTTTTGTTCTTTTTTAATTAACATATGATTTCCACCTCTAGCAATATAAACCGTTCCAGTTTGCAAAATTTCACCATCTTCTGCTTCTTTTACATTAATTTGGCTTAATTCATTTAAACGATCTGCTAAAGATTTTGTAAAACCTTTGGGCATATGTTGAACAATAACGACGCTTGAATTTAATGTTTTTGGTAATAAAGGTATTATATTATGTAATGCTTTTGGTCCTCCAGTTGAACACCCTAATGCAACAATTTTATTGTTTTTTTTATTTGTGTTCCCTTTGTTTTTTACGTAATTCATACTAAAACTCTTTCCAATATTACTCTCTACTTTTTTTGATTCTATAGCTAATGTTAATTTTTCTTTAAATATATCTATAAAATCGTTATTTTTCATGCTAAAAAGATTATCAGGTTTTGCTATAAAATCAAAGGCACCACCTTCAAGTGCTCTGATTGTTTCAATAGCATCTTTAGTTGTTATAGTACTAACAACTAACACAGGAATATATGGTTTTTTTTGTAATTGACTTAACATTTCAAGGCCATCCATAACCGGCATATTAATATCTAAAATAACAGCATCCGGTCTTTTATTCTCAATTAACTTTAAGCCTTCAACACCATTATTTGCAGTGCCGACAACTGTAAATGTCTCATCATTATTTAGTATATCAGATAATACCCTTCTCATAAATGCAGAGTCATCAATTACTGCGATTTTTTTACTTTTTTCCATATTAATCTCCTTTCCTGTCTTATTTTGTCCAGATGAAAGTTATCAATAGGAAGATAAACATATTTTATACTTTGTTTTTCTTTCTTTGTCTTCTTTCTTCCTCAAAGATAAATTTTATTATTTGTTCTTGATCTTCTATGTCAATGTTTTCAAATTGCACTCTATATTCATATTTTCTATCTTTTTCAATATACAAGTCATTAGCTGTTAATACTTTTCCTTCAACTGCTAAATTAATTTCTTTATTATTGGAACATAAGCTTAAATTACATACGATTAAATCATCAACTTTAAGCTTTTCTTTTGAAGTTATTCTTAATCCTCCACCACTTAAATCATTAATTGTTCCCTCGTGCCAAGTAGCATCTTTTTCTTCTTTTTTATATTGGAACATTAACACACAGTTTAATCTATAAAATTTTCTTCTTTGGTGTTTTTGTAACGAAGTAAGGAGTTCAATCAAAGTAAAATGTTGATTGTCTTCCTTACTTCTGTCTTTTACTTTAAATTTTGATTTGTATAAACTATTTTTTGAATAAAAACATATACTATATTCTTCACCTACTGTAAGTGGAATAATTTTCCCACCCTCAATTGGTGTTGCTACTTTTAAAGATTTTTCGTCTAGAATTTCTAATACTTGACTGATATAATTCTTATGGTTTTTATTTTTATCTACCACAGTAATATCAATTTTATCACCTAATGATACAATTTTACTAATCATAATAGACCCCCACCCTATTTAAAAAGTTTTTTTATTTTTATAAAATTTGTTAAAAACTGAGACATACTATTTTTATCTGTTTGACGATCCTGTTCTACCTCTAATAATTTCTCTGCAATTTCTTTAAAAGCCTTAGAAGCACTTGAGTTTGGGTATAATAAAGATATGGGTTTTTGTTCCATTACTGCTCTTTGAAGGTTCTGATCTTGTGGGACGATTCCTAAATGCTCAATTTTCATATCTAGAAACTTGTTTACAACTACATTGAGTTTAGAATAAACATTTTCTCCTTCTTTTACAGATGAGGCTCTATTGGTAATAACTTTAATTGAAGTATTTTCTTGATCAAAGGTATCTAGTTTTTTTAAGGCTTTAAGTAATGCATATGAATCCGTTATAGACGTTGGTTCTGGTGTTGATACAAGCAATACTTCTTTACTTGCTAAAACGAATTCTAATACACTACTTGATATACCTGCACCCGTATCAATAATAATAATATCTGCTAAATAATCTATTTCATTTAATTTTTGTAATAAAAAAAATAGTTGTTCTTTGCCTAGGTTTGTAAGTTCCTGAATACCAGATCCTCCAGATATAAATTCAATACCTAATGGTCCTGGTGTTAATATGTCTTTTATTTCTTTTCCATTAAACATTACTTCACCCAAATTTGACCCTGGAATTATGCCAAAAAGAACTTCTATATTGGCTAATCCAAAGTCAGCATCTAAAATAATTACTCTTTTACCCATTTTCTTAAATTGTATTGCTAAATTAACAGATACATTTGTTTTTCCCACGCCACCTTTTCCACTAGTAACGGTTATTACTCTTGCAGAGGTCTTATGCTGGTTTTGTTGCTTTATCATATTTCTTAATTGCGCAGCTTGATCCATTTCATTCATTGCCCCCTAATAAATGCTTAGCAATCTCTTGCACATCAATTTCTCCAATATCATCTGGAACATTTTGCCCAAATGTGGCATAGGAAAGGTTTGCTCCTGTTCGCTTTTTAATGTTTAGTATGTTTCCATAACATGTTGTTTCATCAAGCTTTGTGAATATAAGTTTATAATTAGAGACTAAAGAGTAAGTTTCTGTTATTTTAATCAAATCTTTATATTTCGTTGTGGCGCTAAGAACAAGAAATACTTCTTTTTCCTCTACAGTTTGTATTAATTTGTTTATTTCTTCAAATTGCATTTCGTTTTTATGAGATCTTCCTGCTGTATCAATTAGTATAATATCTTTATCACTAAATTCATCTATTGCCTCTTCTAATTCTTCAGCAGCATAAATAACTTTAATAGGTACACACAGTATATTTGCATATGTTCTCAATTGTTCTACAGCTGCAATCCTATAAGTATCTGCCGTAATTAATCCAACTTTTTTATTCTCATTTAATACATAATGAGAAGCAATCTTAGCAATTGTAGTTGTTTTTCCTACACCAGTAGGGCCAATGAAAAATACTTTTTTAGCCCAATCTTCATTTAAAGACTTTTCTATAACTTTAGGCATATCTAGCAATTTAATTATTTTTTGATACGCCAAAAGAAGTATGTCATCTAAGTCATCTCCTTGGAAATGCTCAATTTCATTAATTATTTCATTGACTATAATTTCATCAACTTCATTATCAATAAGTTGATTATAAATTGTTTTTATTACTACTTGTTTTTCACTAATCTCAGGTTTTGTTTCAAGTTCTGAATCAGAATTTTGTTGGTTAAATTGTTTTTCAAAAATCGAATGAAGACTATTTATTTTTTCTTCTAACCCTTTAACATCATTATTTTCTGTTCCTAACCTATTTGCAAGTATTTGTTCACTTATATTAAGTATATCAGATTCTTGCTTTTTTTCTACTCTATTTTTATCAACATACTCATCAATTGCAGCTGTAACCTCAATAATAGGCTTTTTAAATAATTTATAAAACCCTTTAGGTTTAATGGTTTTAATATTAACAATTAAAGCTTCTTTCCCTAATTCTTCTTTTACTTTAATCATTGCTTCTGTTTCATTTTTGCCTTGATACTTTTTCAACTTCAACTAATACTCACCATCCCTATTGATTGTAGTTCTATATTTGATTCTATTTCATTGTATGAAATAATAATAAGATTTTTAAAGTATTCTTCTGTTAATTTCTTAAAGTATATTCTTACAATAGGTGATGTAATCAGAATTGGTTGTCTTCCAACTTCCTCTAATCTATTTATTTGTTCTTCTGTTGCTTTTAATATTAACTGTGTCTTTTCAGGATCTAAAGCTAAGTATGTACCTTGTTCTGTTTGTTTTACCGAGTCCATAATTAATTGCTCAATAGCTGGGTCTAAGGTAACTACACTTGTTGTCTCATTTGACGTAAAAAACTTTTTAGAAATGGTTCTTTTTAGACTTTGTCGAACATATTCAGTAAGTATATCCGTATCCCTATTGATACTAGCATTGTCCGCTAAAGTTTCAAAAATAGTAACCAAATCTCTAATTGAAATGCCCTCTCTAAGTAAATGTTGCAATACTTTTTGAATCTCTCCAACACCCATTAGTTTTGGCACCAATTCATCAACTAATGTTGGATGGGTTTCTTTAACATTAGAGATAAGGGTTTGTACATCTTGTCTTGTTAGTAACTCATCTAAGTGTTGTTTAATGATTTCTGTTAAGTGTGTGGCTATTATAGATGGTGGATCAACTACTGTATACCCATATGTTTCAGCTTTTTCCCTTTGGCTTTCAGTAATCCATAATGCAGGTAATTTGAATGCTGGCTCAACAGTTTCAATACCATCAATTTCTTCTTCAACAAAACCTGGATTCATAGCCATATAATGGTCAAAGAGTATTTCCCCTTCACTAACTTGAACACCTTTTATTTTTACAATATATTGATTTGGATTTAATTGTATATTATCTCTTAAACGTATAATTGGCACAACAGCACCTAATTCAAGAGCAATTTGCCTTCTAATCATTACTACCCTATCTAACAAGTCTCCTCCTTGGTTAACATCTGCTAAAGGTATGATACCATAACCAAACTCTAATTCAATAGGATCAATCTGTAATAAGGAAACAACATTCTCTGGCCTTCTAATTTCGTCTGCTTCCACTTCACCTGTTGCTACTTCATCTTCTATAGATTGAATTTGCAAACTCTTGTCAATATTATTACCAGCTATAATAATTATAGCACCAAGTCCTACAATTATTATTGGATTCAATGGAGATAATAATCCAAGAATGATTAAAACACCACCGGATAAATACAATGCTTTTGGTACATTAAATAACTGTGCTATCAAAATCTGACTTACATCTGCTTCCTTTGATACTTTTGTAACTAAGATACCTGTTGCAAGAGATATTAAAAGTGCAGGAATCTGACTTACTAATCCATCTCCTATGGTTAATGTGGTATAGATTGACATTGCTTCTCCAATAGGCATTCCATTCATCGAACCAATGGTAATCCCCCCTATTACATTAATAAATGTAATAATCAAACCAGCAATTGCATCTCCCTTTACAAACTTACTAGCACCGTCCATTGATCCATAAAAACTTGCTTCATCTTGTATTTTTTGTCTTCTAGCTTTTGCTTCATGTTCATCTATTATACCTGAGTTTAAATCAGCATCTATTGCCATCTGTTTTCCTGGCATAGCATCTAGTGTAAATCTCGCAGATACTTCAGCAACCCTCTCAGAACCTTTTGTTATTACTAAAAATTGAATAATAACAAGTATTATAAAAATAATTATACCTACAACTGGATTACCCCCACCAACAAACCCTCCAAAAGTCTCAATGATACTTCCAGCTTCACCATCTCTAAGAATTAATCTTGTTGATGATACATTTAAAGAGAGTCTATACATTGTAGCAAACAATAATATGGTTGGAAAGGAAGACATATTTAGTGCTTCTCTTGCAAAAAGTGCATTAAAAACAACTATAAGACCTAAAGATAGATTTATTGCTATAAGCAAATCTAGTATACCTGCAGGGAGCGGTATGATCATTAATACGACAGATAATATTATAAATAAACCAATTACTATATCTCCTATTTTCATAGTGCTTATGCCTCCCTGTTATTTGTTTGTTTTAAGCTATATACAAAGGCCAATACCTCTGCTACTGCTTGATATAATTCTTCTGGTATTGCATCTCCTATATCTACTGTATAATATAAGGTTCGTGCCAAAGGCTTGTTTTCAATAATTTCAATACCATTTTCTGTTGCTTTTTCTCTTATTTTTGCAGCTACAAAATCTGTTCCTTTTGCAATTACCAATGGTGCTGAAGATATTTCTGCATTGTACTGAATAGCAACGGCAAAATGTGTTGGATTTGTAATGATTACGTCTGCTTTAGGTAATTCTTGCATCATACGTCTCATTGATGCCTCTCTCATTTTTTGCCTAATCTTAGATTTAATTTCAGGATTACCTTCTGTCATCTTGTGTTCATCTTTTATTTCTTGCTTTGTCATTTTAAGTTCTTTTTCATGCTTTAGCTTTTGATAAATATAATCAGCTAAAGCAACAAAAATAAAAAACACGCCTACTTTAATTCCTATTTCTATAGCTAAACTACCTGTCCACACAATAATTTGATTCAGTGACATATCATATAGCACAAGCAGAGTTTTTTCTTTTCCACGAATTGTTGAATAAACAATTGCCAATATAAGACTAATCTTTAAAAGAGATTTTACCAACTCAAATAATGATCTTAAGGAGAAAATTTTTTTAAACCCTTGTATTGGATTTAACTTGCTAAATTTTGGTTTTAATGCTTTAGGTGTTATTTTAAACCCAACTTGTAAAAAGTTTAATCCTAGTCCTAATAACACTGCTATTAAAAAGATAGGTGCAACTAACCTAAGTATCAACCATAATGACTCTATCATTAATTTTGTTACAAAATCAATAGAAAAATTATTATTATTAATTACATTAAATTTTAAATATATATCATTCATAAAATGAATAATATTACTGGAAATGGAAGGTATTATCCAATTAATTGCAGCAAATAATGCAATTAATAAAAAAGCTGTATTTACCTCAATACTTTTTACTACCTGACCTTCTTCTCTTGCTTTTTCCCTTTTTCTAGATGTTGGTTTCTCAGTTTTTTCCCCACTAGGACCATCAGCAAAAAATTGCAGATTATAACTCAAAATGGGTTTTTTAAATTTTCTCATGGCATCATTCCTCTTATTAACTGATCCATTGTTTGTATCATTCTATAAAAAATAAAATCACCAACAGCTGGCATTAATCCGATTGTAATTAATAAAATTGTCAGTCCAATTATTAATTTTAATGGCAGACCCACAACAAACATGTTCATTTGAGGTACTGTTCTAGCAAGAATACCAAGTATAACATTAACAATTAAAATACCTGCAAAAATGGGACTACTAATTTTAAATGCTATTACAAAGTAATCTGTTATGAAGTTAATCATAGTTGTATATAACGCTGGATTTACTGAAACGCCACCAATAGGAATTAATTTAAATGATTCAATAATCCCTTGTAATATATAAAAGTGCATATTAGTGGTAATAAGCAATAATAGGAAAATATAATAATAAAAATTAGCTGTAACTGGTAATTGTACTTGACTTAATGGGTCAAAGACATTAACCATAGCAAAACCAATATTATGATCTATTAATTGACCTGCTAAATTAATAATGGAGAATGTTACAAATACACCAAAACCAATTAACCAACCTACAAAAATTTCTTGCATAACAAAAAAAGCATAACCAATTACCGTTTCAAAATAATTGATTGGTTGTATAGGTACCAAGTTAAATAATATTAAAGTTAAAAAAAAGGCTAATCCTATCTTAGCATAAACTGGTATGTTTTTTATACCAAATAATGGTACTACTGAGATAAAACTAACCATTCTTATTAACATTAGCAAAAAAATATCTAACTGAAAAAACGGGTTAATAAATTGTTCCATATAATCACCCTAATATAAACGCATTAAAATTTGAATATAACCTAGTAATAAAATTTACCATTGTTATTAACATCCAAGGCATTAATATCATCAAACCAAAAAAAACACCAAGTATTTTGGGTACAAAAGCTAAAGTCTGTTCTTGAATTGATGTTACTGCTTGAAAAATACTAACAATTAAACCGACACCAAGAGCTATTAACAATAATGGGCCAGAAAGGGTAATAATTAACATAAGTGCTTCTTTCGCTAAGTCAATTACTCTCTCTTGATTCATTTTCCACACACCTTTTACTAATAAAACGTTTTAACGAGTTCTCCAATTACCAAACTCCATCCATCTGCCAATATAAATAATAATATCTTAAATGGTAAAGAAATCATAACTGGTGGTAACATCATCATCCCCATAGACATAAGCGTTGAAGCAACAACCATATCTATGACTAAGAAAGGAATGTAAATTAAGAAACCAATTATAAATGCAGCTCTTAACTCACTGATAATAAAAGCAGGAATCAAAACACTTGTAGGAATATCATCAAATGTACTCACTTCGTTAATTTCTGCTATTCTTAAAAACAAAGACAAATCTTTGTCATTTACTTGAGTTAACATAAACTTTCTTAAGGGTTCAATACCAATTTCTATGGCTTCCTCTTGATTAATCTCTCCTGCTGAATAAGGTTTTAATGCTTGCTCATTAATATTGGTAATAACTGGAGACATAATAAAAAAAGTTAAGAAAAGTGCTAAACCAACCAACACTTGATTTGGTGGTGTTTGTTGTGTACCTAGGGCTGATCTAACAAAATGCAAAACTACAATAATTCTAGTAAAAGAAGTCATCATCATAATAATAGATGGTGCTAACGCTATTATTGTTAGAATAAATAACGGTTCTATAATAAATGTTGGGGTGTAAAAACCTCAACATTATTTTTTTGTAAAAAAATAATGCACTTATCCTCAATTCCCTTTAACATGTTAATT